>MPOY01000577.1 GCA_001896715.1 Methanoculleus sp. EBM-46 | reverse complement strand
TATGAACAGAACAAAGGACGCCGGGAGGGAGATTTGAACTCCCGAGGTGCCAGGCACCAGCGGCTTTCAAGGCCGCCGCCTTCCCGGACTAGACTATCCCGGCCCGCCTATACCTATTGGCCGCCGGACGAAAAAAGGTTGTTCATCCCCGGCGCGCGAGGACGACCACAACAATGAGTGCAAGGAGCGCGAGGAACGCCGGGAGCGGCGTGGCCTGGGCGGTGGTGGGCACCGCATCCCCGAAGAGTCCGGGCGCAGCCTGGCTCACCCTGATCGAGTCGGCGTTCGCGGCCGAGACCTGCACCGTTCCACGATCGCTGTAACTCATGGGGTAGACCTTGACGTAGACGGTGCCGCCCCGTGCGACAAACTCCGCGGTCTCAGGTTCGAGCTGGCCTTTGTCGTTGACTTTGTGAGATCCCCCATCCTCATCGATGTACTCGATCACCCAGTCGATCCCGACCGATGTCGTGATCGTCACCGTACCGCTCTTCGTGTCGACCTCGAAGTAGGCCGGGGCGGAGCGCGTGGCGGGGGCGTTCGCGGATATCATCGCCGGCGTCGACGTGGGAGCGGGCTTACCCGAGATCACGAACGTCACGGTGCTGATGAAACCTTTGGTGTCGGAGAATGTGACCCCGTAGGTGCCGCCGTCAGGGATGGGCACCTCTTCGGAGAATGCTCCGTTTGCGTCGGTGCGGATGTACTTCGGCCCGTATATGACGGCGGCATCATGCTCGACCCGGACCTGAACGCCTGCATCGCCGATCCCGCTGACCGTGCCCCGGAGGTCGAGCGTGCCGTCGAACTCCTGGGTGAGCGGGGAATCTACCACGATATCCTTGGAGCGGTCGATAAGCTCGACCATCTGCTGGACCTTCGAACTGCCCCCGAATGTGGTCTGCGTGGGATCGACGATCTCGATCGAGTAGGTTCCCGCAGCAAGACCGGCAGTATCGAACGTCGCTGAGAACAAACCATTCTCCTGAACGACGATGGTCTTTCGGGCTACCTCGCTCTTCGTGCCCTTGGCGTAGTACAGGATGACGTCCGTGCTGAACCCCGGTTTGAGCGAAGGCTGTGCGAATTCTCCGGCAACCGATGTGCCGGCGACAACGAGCCGGTCACCGACGTATACCTCTTTTGGGGCACTGATTGAAACATACGCGGCTGATGCCGCGCTGACGAGCAGCATCGCAGCGATGAGCGTCAGCCATGCGATCCTTTTCATACCAGTACATCAACGAATATGAGGTATAATGGTATCCAAATCGATTGAGAAGCCGCTCGCGTCCTGGCGGGGGAAAGACCTCTACGAAGGGCAGGTCCTCGATACGCTGACGGTTATCTTCAGGAGCGGTGGGTGTTCCTGGAACCGGTGCCGTATGTGCGGCTACCGGCACGAGCGCTACCCTGATCTGCCGCAGGACGACCTTGCCGACCGGTTGATCCGCCAGGTTCGCTGGGTGAAAGAGAACTTCTGCGACGAGGACTACCAGGTGCTCAAGATATTCACGTCGGGCAGTTTCTTCGATCCCGACGAGGTTCCCCCTGCCGTCCGGCGCGCCGTTGCGGAAGCGTTCCGTGGTAAGGCCGTCATCGCCGAGACAAGGCCCGAATACGTTGAATCGGACGCGCTCCGTGAGTTTCTCGAGGGTATCGATACCGGCGTCTGGTCGCGGCCGCTCTCCGTCGCCGTGGGGCTTGAGACCACGAACGATGCTATCCGGGAGAAGAGCATCGATAAAGGGTTCACCTACGCCGATTTCCTCCGCGCCGCAGGGATCGCGCACGCCGCCGGCGCCGGCGTGAAGGCTTACCTCCTGATGAAACCGTCGTTTTTGACCGAGCGCGAGGCGTGCGACGACATGGTGCGCTCCATCAGGGATGTCGCATCCGTTGCGGACAGCATCTCCATGAACCTCTGCACCGTCCAGAGCAGGACCGAGGTCGAACGCCTCTGGAGAGAGCACGCATACCGCCCTCCCTACCTCTGGAGCGTCCTCGATGTGCTGATCAAATCCCCGGTCCATATCCTCTGCGACCCCGTCGGCGGCGGGCAGACCCGGGGGCCGCATAACTGCGGCGCCTGCGACGGCCCGATCGTGAAGGGGATCGGCGACTACTCGCTGACCGGCGACGTCGAGCTCCTGCGCGCCCTCGCGGAGACGGACTGCGGGTGCAAGGAGGAGTGGATGTTCGTGCTCGACC
>MPOY01000056.1 GCA_001896715.1 Methanoculleus sp. EBM-46 | reverse complement strand
TCTCTGTAAACTGTATTAGAGTTATTCAAAATAAGTCTAGAAGGTAGAACGGGCAAGAGAAAGCGGCGAAGATGGTATACAATCGATCCGACGAGACGAAATTACGCTTATGTTAATGTGCGTCTTTAATATCAGAAGAGGCAGATCGACGAAACTGAGTAATAAGATCAGAATACTCCGCAAAATGGAGTTAACCCCTTTCGAAGAAACGAAAAGCGATGCGACAATAAGCATGGCGTACGAAGCTCTGAAATCGTTTTTTTGAGAATACTTGCGAGAGAGAGTCAAACATTAGGTCGGGTGAGTGAATAATGGTTAAGGGAGGTCAAAAATCCTCCCTTTTCTCCCTGCTTTGTGAACCTTGTAATCTTTATAATCCTTTCTCAAGGCGTTTCACACCTCATTGAGTCTGCACTTCTTTCCCGAGTTCGACACGACACGGATGAACAAAACGCATTGATTCATCGCCCTGAAAGGATTATTGAGCTTGTGAAGATTGTGAGCGCGTGGCTGTTGTTAGCCGGATTTTTAGGAAAAATGGAAACACTTAAAACTTATGCCTGGAAAGGACTTTGCGCGATTTGCCCATGATTGTGTTGTCTTGTGTGCTTCATCTCTATTGGCAGAAAAAAACCGGGTTGTATTCGCTCCTGTACATTTCTCATTTTGATCCGGGTCATTGTGAGTTTTAGGATATCCTTTCCTTCCCGATCTGAAAGAACAGGAAACTGATTTAGAATAAGTGCTTCCGGGGGCGGAAGTTACTTCCGATACCGGAAGTAGAGTTTGCTGAAAGAAAGAGTCCCGATTTTTCCGGCAATAACCTGAACGAATCAGGTGTAACGATATTTCACGCACAAAGCGCTTGCGTATCCGATAGAGTAATCTGAGTTGCTGTTGAACCCGAGTCTAATGAAGCCTTCCATGATAAAGGCTATGATGTTGTTCACACTATTTAAAACGTCAGACACCCATATAACGCATTGTATAATCATGTGTCCAATAAAGAGCTTTCCACAAGCAAGCGAAACAGAATCCGATAACCGAGGAGGTAGGAAAATGAGAAAAATCTCAATTCTTT
>MPOY01000398.1 GCA_001896715.1 Methanoculleus sp. EBM-46 | reverse complement strand
GTTGATAGCGGCCCTGGCAGCAATATTTCTGGTTGCATTCAGATCGGCGTTCTCGAGCTCCAGGATGTCGACCGTTGTTGTCTTAAGGGGAGAGCCCGTTGCCTCCAATGCCTCGATCTTTGTTAGTGCCTCAGGTTTTTTCCGAATCGGATCGACCAGGAAGTATCAAGTATCGGCATCGAAGTCGACCTCGCGCACCTGCGCCTGCCGCATCTCCTTTGACGCCTTCTCGATCGCATCCGCCAGTTCGTGGTTCGGTTCAAACTCACGGAGGATCACCGTGAGTTTCTCCTTTGAGGGTGTAAATTTCACGGAATGGCCTCGGAAAAACTCACCCTCGATGATCCCTTCAGCCAGGTGAGCCTCTCGTACGCCTCGTCGGATATGCTGATCGACTTCGTGCCCCATACCTCTGCATGGGTATAAGGGTTCATCCACCCCGGTACCTCGATCTGACTCGCTCCGGGAGGATGGACTGCCGGAAGACCCGTTCGAAGTAGCGATCCGTCATGCCGGCGATGAAGTCCCGCGCAAGTTCCGCCGGCGTCGCGGTGGCGATATACCGCGGGGATACCCAGGGGGCGTGGATCAGCTCTTCATAGATCGGCGAGTTCTCGCGCTCCGCCTCGACATCCTCAAGAATGTGGTCGAAGAGGTAACGGAACATAAACCGGATCTTCTCACGGTTCGCGATGAGCCGCGGATTTTCGTAGATGTGGCTCATGTTGAACTCTTTGAAGGCCGCGACGGAGGCCGATGCCTCAGCGGAGAAGGCGACGCAGTCGGCATCGTAACTCGTCATGACGATGTCTTTGATGAGGACGTCAAGCACCCTCCGGTTGATCTCCGAGAAGTCCTCCCACTTTCTCCCGGCGATGTGAAAGAGGTCCATACAGTTCTCCGGGAACCCTTCAAGATCCCGCCCATCGATGACCGCGACCTCAAGGGCATCCGCAAGATCGCGGCCGAGGTACGATATGCTGTCTGCGACCCTCACCACGCACCCTTCGGCGGTGCAGGGAAGGGCGTCGCCCCCGCCCTCGATCCTCTGCAGTTTCTCCTCAAACGAGTCCCAGTCGGCCTCACCCTCGGCCCTGAGGCTCCGGTCATGAACCTCTCCGTTGTGACAGAGGATCCCGTCCAGCACCTGCACCGTGAGGTCGCAGTCCTCGACGGTATCGAGGAACCGGACGCTCTGGACATTGTGCCGGAACCTCCCGATCCCGTTCTCCCGGCAGAGGCCGTCGAGGATCTCCTCCCCGAGGTGGCCGAAGGGCACGTGGCCGATGTCGTGGCCGAGGGCGATCGCCTCGATGAGGTCGTCGTTCAGGCCGAGAGCCCTCCCGATCGTCCTCCCTATCCTTGATGCAAGCTGGACGTGGAGGACACGGTGGGTGATGTGGTCGTTCTCGACCAGGTAGAAGACCTGCGTCTTATCGATGTAGCGCGAGTAGGCCTTCGAGTGGACG
>MPOY01000021.1 GCA_001896715.1 Methanoculleus sp. EBM-46 | reverse complement strand
GCCCCCGAGGGCAGCGGCCGGAACCGTGCCGGCGCCCCCACCGCAAGCATCGTGGGCGGGACATCCTTCGTCACCACCGCGCCCGCGGCGACGAACGCCCCCTCACCGACGACAACACCGGGCAGGACCGTCGCGTTCGCACCGATGACGGCGTCGTCCCCGATCACCGGCCCGCGGAGACCCTCGCGGGGACCGGGCGGGTAGCGGTCGTTCGTCAGCACGGCGTTCGGGCCGATGAAGACCCGGTTACCGATCCGGGCGCCGGTCGGGATGTAGACCAGGCTCTGGAGGCGGACATCGTCGCCGATCGTGCAGTCCCCCTCGACCACCGCCGCGGTCCCTATCGCGACGCGGTCGCCGATGGTGGTCTTCTCGCGGATCAGCACGTTATGGCCGGTCTGGAAGGCGTCGCCGATCACGACGTCGCAGTAGATGATGGTGCCCGACCGGAGGATCGCGTTCCTCCCGATGGCGGCGCCCGGGTAGTCTTCCTCTCCCATCCGGTCGCGGGAGGGAAATCCGATGGTCACCGGCTCAAATATCGTCGCCCCCTCGCCGAGGGCGTTGCGTCCATACTCGATCATTCGACGGTCACGCTCTTTGCCAGGTTCCGGGGTTTGTCGACGTCCCGCTGCAGGGCGCACGCAGTGTGGTAGGCGAGCAGCTGGAGGGTGACCGATATGGTCAGGATCTGCACCAGAAGGTGTGTGTTCGGTATAGGGATGAATATGTCCACGATCTCGGCAAGTTCTTTGTCGCCGTCCACCCCGAGCGCGATGACCGGCGCTCTCCGCGCCTTCATCTCCTTGATGTTCGAGGCCATCACGCTGTAGGTCGGTCCCGGGGTGCATATGGCGACCACCGGTGTCTCGGGGGTGAGCAGGGCAAACGGCCCGTGCTTGAGTTCTCCCGCTGCATACCCTTCGGCATGGACGTAGCTGATCTCCTTCATCTTCAGGGCGCCCTCCATCGAGACCGGGTAGAACGGCCCTCTCCCGACGAAGAAGACGTGCTCCGCCTTCGCACAGAGGGCGACCGCCTCCCTGATCTCGCGGATGAGGACCTCGCTGATGGCGAGATGTGCGTGCGACAGGACGTCGTCGAACGCATCATCGCAGCGTGCGTTGACGATCTGCATCAGCGCGGCAAGCTGCGCCGTGTAGGATTTGGTTGCGGCGACGCCGATCTCGGGGCCGGCCCGCATCAGGAGGGTCTCATCCGCGATCCGGGTGACCGTGCTCCCCTGCACGTTGGTGATCGCAAGCGTGGGGCAGTTGCGGGCTTTCGCCATCTTGAGGGCGGCGATCGTATCCGCGGTCTCCCCCGACTGCGAGACCGCGATCACGAGGCCGTGAAGGGGCGGGGTGAAGTACTTGAACTCGGAGCCCATCTCGACCCGGATCGGCAGGTTACAGAGCGGTTCGGCCAGGTACTTGAAGACAAGGGCGGTGTGGTAGGATGTCCCGCACGCGACCAGCGTGATCTCATCGGCCTCCATAACCATCTGCCGCACGTGGTCGTCGATGCCCGCCCGGATGGTCTCGTAGAAGGACTGGGGCTGTTCGAAGATCTCTTTCAACATATAGTGGGCAAACCCGCCCTTCCGGGTATCCTCGACACACCAGCTGATCAGCTCGATCGGGCGCTCCACCTCCCGGCCGTCGTAGTAGATGGTATAGCGGTCGGGTGTGATGTCGGCGACGTCGCCGTCCTCGAGATAAACCACGCGCTCGGTGTACTCGAGGAGCGGCGTCATATCCGAGGCGGCGAAGACCTCCGCGTCGCCGACACCGAGGACGAGAGGGCTTGCGTTCCTTGCGGCGACGATCTTCTGCGTATCGGCTGCGATCACGAGGACGGCATACGAACCTTTGAGCCGGGGAAGGATCGCGCTGACTGCCGCGAGGAGGTCCCCGTCGTACTGCTCCTCGATGAGGTGGGCGATCACCTCGGTGTCGGTCTCGGATCGGAATACGTGGCCCCGTCCCTCGAGCTGCCGCTTCAGTTCGCTGTAGTTCTCGATGACCCCGTTATGCACCAGGGCGATCCTTCCCGTGCAGTCGGTATGGGGGTGGGCGTTGATATCGTTTGGCTCCCCGTGAGTGGCCCACCGGGTATGCCCGATACCGGCGTATCCGGCAAGACCGGTCGCTCCCGCTTCCCCGTCGGATATCCGGCCCACCTTCTTGTAAACCTCGATCGCGCTTCCGACCGTCGCAAGCCCGAACGAGTCGTAGCCACGGTACTCAAGCCGCTTCAACCCCTGGATCAGGACCCCCGTTGCGTCCCGTCTTCCGATGTAGCCGACAATCCCACACATCTACATCACCCGGGTGCCGTCCTCGATGAGGCCGACCACTGTCTTTCCCCGCTCGATGGTAACATTGTTACCGGCAATACAGTTTTTAAATGTTGTGAAGGGTGCCGCGCGGACCCCGTCACCGAGGACTGCGCCGAATTCCTCCTTCTGGACCCGTTCTCCGACCTCGATGAAGCTTGCGGACGGGTAGGTGGTGGTATGATCGGCAAGGATGCATCCCTGGCCGAAGACCGCCGAGACGATCCTCGAGTGGGATCCGATCCGCGCGTCGCTCATGATGAGCGAGTCGGCAACGTAGGTGAACGGCTCGATCTCCACCCGGTCGCCGATGCTTGCGTTCGGCATGATGACACAGTTCGAGCCGATGTTGCAGTTGTCTCCGATGGCGACCGGGCCGTAGATCACGGTGTTCGGCCCGACGGTCGTCCCGGTGCCGATACGCACCGTGCCCCGGCGGATGACGGACGCATCGACCGTCCCGCCTACCTCAGGTGAGATTTCCCTGAGCATCCGGTTGTTCAACTTCAGGAGGTCCCAGGGATAGATGGCGTCCTGCCAGTCGTCAGCAGGTATCGCGCGTATCCGGTGGCCTGCCGCGATCATCGCGGCAAGGGCATCGGGGATCTCGTTTGTCCGGAGGCAGGAGAAGACGTCGGGCGAGAACGAGTAGATCCCGGTCGATACCGTGAACGTCGGGGCATCCTCGGGTTTCTCGATGATCTCACGGACGAGGCCGTTTCTTATCACCACGACCCCGAAGTTCGAGGGGCTCGGGTGCTCGGCCACGAGCATGGCGTTTCGTTCCTTCCTGATCCGGGCGATCGACTCCGCGTTGACGTAGTTGTCGCCCGGGAGGACGAGGAAATCGCCCGTGATCTCCGACTCGGCCGCCCGGAGGGCATCTGCGGTCCCGAGCTGCCGTTCCTGCACGACGACCTGGATCGGGGCGTCGAGCCTGTTGAGGTGTCGGATGACGTCCTCTTTACGATACCCGACCACCACGATGATGTCGCGGATGCCGTTCTCCAGTAGTGCGTCGATGACGTACTCGATGATCGGCCGGTTTGCAACCGGGAGCATGGATTTGGGTTTGCTCCGGGTGAGCGGCCGGAGGCGGCTCCCCTCTCCCGCTGCCAGAATGACTGCCTGCATCATATCACCTGATGACTGATCCTTCCTCGATGCACCCCTCCACGAGAGAGTGGGGGGCTACCCGTGTGTTGCTGCCGATGAGGCTCCCGACGTTGACCGAGCAGTTGATCCCGAAGAGGACGTTATCGCCGATGATGGCGCCAAACTTCCTCCGACCGGTCGATTTTCCGCAGACCTTCACCGCCGCGTTGTCGTGCCGGAGGTTTGCAACCTTGGTGCCGGCGCCGAAGTTGCACCCGCTCCCGACGATGCTGTCGCCCACGTAGTTGAAGTGCGGGATGTTCGTCCTTGCCATGACGATAGAGTTTTTGATCTCGGTTGCGTGCCCGACGTGGCAGCCATCGCCTATGGCGGTCGAGCCACGGATGTAGGCATGAGGGCCGATGACGCAGTTCTCGCCGATGACACAGTGCCCCTCGATGTAAGTCCCGGCCCGGATGATGGTGCCTTCACCGATGCTGACCGTATCGGGGACGGTGCATCCGTCCTCGATAGTGCCGCGCCATTCGCAGCATAGCGAAGAGAGAAGCGCCTCGTTTGCATCGAGGAGATCCCACGGCTGCCCGACGTCGAGCCAGTAGTCCAGCGGATGCGCGGCAAGCGTCCCCTCCCGGATGTAGGATTCGAGCGCGTCGGTCAGCTCGAACTCGCCCCGGCCCGATATTTTGACTCCGGCAAGGAGGTCGAATATGTCGGGGTCAAAAAGGTAGGCGCCCGCGTTGATCAGGTTGCTCTTCGGGCGCTCCGACTTCTCTTCAAGACCGGTGATGCGGCCCCCTTCCACGGTCACCACGCCGTAGTCCTCTGGGTGATCCGTCTCGTGGATCCCCATGCAGGGAACGCTCATCCGGCAGAACCTCTCGATATCGCTCCTCTTGAGGACCATATCGCCGTTGAGGAGGAGGAACCGGCCGTTGACCATCCCCGCCGTCGCCCGGAGGGCATCTGCGGTCCCGAGCTGGTGGCGCTGGGTGACGTAGGTGATCTTCACGCCGAGGCTGCTCCCATCCCCGAAGTGGTTCCGGATCTCACGCTCGAAGTAGCCGACGACGAAGACGAAGTCGGTGATCCCGGCATCCCTGGCCGCGACGACCAGGTGTTCCATTATCGGGCGGTTGGCGATGGGAAGCATCACCTTCGGGCGCCGGGCGGTCAGGGGGCGCATCCGTTTCCCCTCGCCTGCAGCCAGAACGACACATTGCATACTACTCACTCCTCTCTTCCTCCGAGAATACGTTTTGCTCTCGCAAGGGCGGCATGCCCTGCACCGAGCATCTCTTTTGCTTTCTCCGGCGTCTTTCCTTCGGCCGTTATCCGGACCTTCGGTTCGGTGCCGCTTGCCCGTATCAGGTACCAACCGTCGTCATCGCTGAACCGGACGCCGTGCGTCGGTTCGTCGGCCCCGATCGCCGCCATGATCTCCCCGGGTGAGGCGACGCGGCAGGATTCCCGGAGGAGGGTGTACCGGGGCATCCGGTCCAGCTCCTCCGCGATCGACCATTCCGATGCGATCTCGCAGAGGAGCGCCGCGGCGTAGACTCCGTCCGGGCAGTAGGAGTGCCCGGGGAAGATCCAGCTCCCCGACGCCTCTCCGCCGAAATCACCCCAGGTGAGGAGCTCTTCGGAGACAAAGGTGTCGCCGACCGGTGTGCGGCGGACCTCGGCTACCTCCTCGATCGCCATCGAGGCGTCGACGGTGGTGACCACCCGCTTGTGGTCGAGGTATGCTGTAAAGAGCATCAAGAGATGATCCCCGTCGATATAGCGGCCCCGCTCGTCGAACGCCATCATACGGTCGGCGTCGCCGTCGTGGATCACCGCGCACCCGGCCCCCCGCTTCCGGACGATCTCGCCGACGTAGGGAAGGTTTGCCTCGAGCGGTTCCGAAGGGCGGGCAAACCGGCCCGAGACGTTGCAGTTCAGACCGACGACGGTCGCCCCTGCATCGCTGAGGAGATCGGGGGTGATGACGCTCCCCGCACCGTTGCCGCAGTCCAGAACGACCGTGACCGGCCGGGAGAGGCTGATCTCGCCGAGGATCGCATCCCGGTGCATGTCAAGCGCATCGATGGGAGAGGTGTGCCCCTGTTCTTCCCACCCCACCCGGTGCGTCCCTTCGAGCGCCTCTTCAATCGCCGCCTGCTGCCGGCGGGTGAACGACGACCCGTCAGGGTTGAGCAGTTTGACCCCGTTGTAGGGTTCGGGGTTATGCGAGGCGGTGATCATGCATCCTGCGTCCGCGCGCCTGGTCGCATAGGCGACCGTCGGTGTGGGCGCAATGCCGCAGGTGTAGACGGCTGCACCGGCCGAGAGCATGCCGGCGACGACGCAATGTTCCAGCAGTTCGCTTGTCGTGCGGGTATCCCTGCCGACGACGAGGGGCGATGCGCCGTCGGCGGCAGCGGCTCCGATGCGGAGCGCGAGGTCGACGAGGCCGGGACCGAACTCCTGACGGATTCCGGAAGAGCCGAATAGCATACCCCTGTATAATCCCTTCTTTCCTAAAAAAAGGTATTCATCGACCGTAGGGACACCAGTGCTCGAGATTGAGGAGGCCACTGACCCCTGCGGTCGACGGCCCGAGAAAGATTATCCGTTTATTCCCCCGGCAGCCGTCGATGCAGGCGATTCCGGCGTCCGTCGTCATACCTTCGCCGGCAACCAGGAGGATATCGGCCTCTTCCGGAGAATCGACGATCCGGTCCTTGAAGGCCCGCTCGATCACCGGCATCGGGCCGACAGGGTAGATGCGCATTCTGCCGATCTCGCGGGAGAGGTCGGCAAGGCAGGGAGCGTAGCAGTCGGGGGTGCAGGGGCGGAGTTTTCGCGCGAGACAGAGGAACGCCGAGACGGCGTTGATGATCGCGCTTGCAGCCCCGCGCTGCTTCTGGTCCGTGAGCGGCGCGCCGAACATGAAGGAGATCCGGGTTCTGGCCCGGATCGGTTCGCTCGTGACGAACTGGCCGGTTCGTCCGCCAAAGTGCCCCTCCATGCAGACGCCCCTCGGATACTGGCAGACATCCGCGTTGTAGTTCACAGAGAGGTCGACAATACCGTTCTCGCACCCGCTGTCTGCGAGGATATGCTCAAGTCTCCTGATTGCATCGTTGAGAAAACTCATGCTACTCCTTCCCGTTACAGAGGATCGCCCGCACCGGCGAACCGTCGGCGCCGGCAAGACGCATCGGAAGCGCCACCATGTGATACTCTCCTTCCGGCACGGCGGCAAGGTCGAGCAGTTCGAGGACGACCGTCCCGGCTCCGAGCAACCGGCGGTGGACCGAACCGTCGCCACAAAACGCCTCGATCGATGGCGCGTCGGTCCCGATACAGGCGATCCCGGCCTCGACGACGAGGTCCGCCGCTTCAGGGGAGAGCGCCGGGTACCCGGGGTCGAACTCCTCCCGCCCGGAGAACCATGTCTTCAGGAGGAGCGTCCGGGCGCCCGCGAGGCGGTCGGCGAGGTTCTCCGGGCCGATGAGCGTCTCCGCATCGCTGCAGTCGATTACCCGTGCCGAACCTGCAAGGACACCGAGCGCGATCCGGTCGACCGTCAGGCCCCCCTCGATGTAGTGCGACGGCGCGTCGATATGTGTCCCCGAATGCGTCCCGATGGTCATCTCCGTCACGCGGTATTGCCCGTTATCGATCTCGCGAAATCGGGGCCGGATATCACCCGGGTAGAGGATGGCATCCGCCGAGAGGTCGCGGGTGATGTCGTAGATGATCACCGGAACCCTTCTCCTCGCCATCCGAACTGCCCGATCAGCGGCACGAAGCAGACGCCGCCGAGCGGGATCGTCTCCACCTTCCCCTCCCTCTTCACGAGTTTGACGAGGTCCTGGCAGTCTCGCGGGCCGATAGG
>MPOY01000210.1 GCA_001896715.1 Methanoculleus sp. EBM-46 | reverse complement strand
TCCGGCATCATGCGCACTCGACCTTGATGATGTACTGGTGGTTTCGCGTCCGATGAACGTGGATCACCCGCACCCTCAAGCCGTACCGGCGGATCTCATCTGCCACAGCGTGCGGGATCAGGTAGAGCGGTATCGGGGTGACATTTATCCCCTCCGGGGATGATGTACCTCCGGCAGTCGGGTGGAGTGCTTGGCGGCGTTTCCGATCCAGGCTGCCATCTCGTTCTGGTTGCATTTTTTTGTCTCTCCTCTGCACCGGAATCTGGTCCGGCGCATACACCATTATCGGATGCCGTTTGTTAAAAGGGTGAGTCCGGGAGCCCTGAATACAGGATCATGTCCATATAATCCTTTCTTTATCAAAAAATAAAATAGAGAGAAATCTGCTCCTGATCAGTGATCAGAAGGAATATTCAGGTCATCGGTCTGTTCACCCTATTTTGGCGGCACAAGATCCCCTGCACAGGCTGCGAAGATCTCGCCCGGGGGATAGCGGAGGAGAACCTCATGGCCCTTCCCGGTCGAGATGAGGTCGATGATCCCGGCATCGGCGAGCCTCTGCAGCCGGTTATGGCAGGTCGTCTTCCCGGCGGCGACGTAGTCCTGCATCTCCTCATAGACCGCGCCGGCCATCATACCATCCCCGGCAAGCGATCGCTCTGCAAGGTGATAGAGGAAGGAACGCTCACCGGGAGAGAGAGCGGCGGTGCGGGCGGCAAGCACCGGCGAATTCACCCCCGAGGCCACGCACATGACATCCTCGCGGGTGACACGGCGGCGGCCGTCCGCCTCCGTCCGCGCAACCGCTGTACGGATCAGATCGATCCCCACCCGTATATCCCGGGCATCGGCGGTCAACCTCGATACGAGGTCAAGGATCCCTGTCGGCATCACCCCCGGGTAGAGGCCCTGCTGCACCCGGTCGCTGAGGATCGCATGGACCTCAGTCCGGGTATACGGCCAGAAGTTGACCTCGTAAGGGTGGAAGACCGACCACACCGGCCCGTCGGCCTCGGCGCAGAG
>MPOY01000476.1 GCA_001896715.1 Methanoculleus sp. EBM-46 | reverse complement strand
ACTCCCCACTTTCAGCGGGATAAAACTCCCCACTTTCAGCGGGATAAAACTCCCCACTTTCAGCGGGATAAAACTCCCCACCCAATAATCCTCATAGACGTACCTGAGGGTTGTAGCAATGCTAACGATGGAGGAATTCTTGATGATCCATGATCGTGCGACAAGAAGCTGTAGTATGGATTGCGCAATGCTATCCACCTCGTTCGAGATATCCTGGTAACATCTCGGTTTTTTCTGTAATTTGTCTGAGCCCTGTCTCCGCGCCTGATCATTCCTTCTCCATGACCAAATTCTCTCTGCCGGTGACCCCCTCCTCGTTCATATTCATCTGGATTGCCACGGTAGGCCTTCGGTGCACTGACGCTCAGGTTCACCGCGGCGTCCGTGCTCTACATCATGCGGGTGCTCTGAGCCCGTCGGGCTTTTTCGGGGGAGCGATTTCCGGGAAATTTACCGAGATCAGGGTGATCTAAACGATCTGTTTTTATATCGGAACGCCGAGCTGAATCATGTAATCCACATGGGGGCTCCAGAATGAGCAAAATTAGCAGATGGTACGGGACTGTATGCAAGCTGGTTGCTCGGTGTTGCGGCATCCCCTGCGCAACCAGAATTAGCAGACGCTACGAGGTCGTATACAAAAGTTACATTTCCAATTTACAGAAGGCAAGTATCATAATGGCACTATCATCAATTTTATTGGTGATGATCCTGGACACCCTGTGGGCGCACAAACCATTCGACGGGTGCAAAATTTATTTTTTGTATACTTCAGTCATCTTGCTTTTCGTGTCTTCAGTTGTCGGAATAGGATCCATCATACGGGATTGTATTAACTACAATAGTGAAGTTCTGTCGCGAATAGATGGGATGTATTCTACAGATGATGCCGATGATACTTTCTTAAGAGAGGTCATGCACCTGAACAATAATGTTAAGTTCTGTATTAAAACAATGAGCGTTCTGACAGCAGTCTCCCTACTCTTGTTCACAGTCGTCACACTTGTTTAAATCCTGAACTCCCGATCCATAAGCGCACAGGGTATACTGCTCAACGCACCCTCTGCTACTCTTTCTGATTTTTACGCACTTTCCTCTCTCCTTTACCTCCAGCGGCTCATCAATCTGAACTCCCGACTCCCTTAGGCACATCATTACACAAGCTTCGTAGTAAATCCCCAGTTCTCAGAAAAAATTCCCATATTCTTGTTAGAATCAAGAAATCGGGTGTGACAATGTGCCCATATCGTTTTAGGCACATTATGCCTCAGTAAGCAAGGCGTAAAAAGAGGAAACAAGCCGAATAATGGTGAAAGGAGCCACCACCATGCGAATACGGAGCTTCATGCGCCTAGCTTCAGCGGGAGTTCAGGTTTCACCAAGATAAGTGTCACGGCAGCCTAACTTGAGGGAATGTAGGGTGATCGGAAAGATAATCTGCAATAAAGCCTGGATTCCCGACAATGCATAACGAGTCCAATCGAACCGCGCCATTATTGCCCCTAAATCCCAATCATCCTTCGAAATCAAAGCAATCAATTTTCATCTCATTATGTGTAACACATAACGAGCCTGTTTGTGCCAATCCACAAAATTCATTCTATTTCGGATTTTAATTGAAATAAGGCCAGTTTGCGTACATCTTGTTATGAGTTCCGGTAATGTAGGATAAAGTCTAAGGTATCTATGGTTCCACCGGCGTCAGGTTAAGACCGCTATCACAATTCTTCATACTCATCCTTAAGTAAGTACTATTTTTTCGCGCACCGCGTTGCGGCAACTTCGTTAGATTTACATGGTTTGCCAAAAATGGTCATATGTCGCCTGAAATCGACAAAAACGGCCAAACCTTGCGATTTGAGTTGGAGAGGATTCTCCCCTATCTTCGCATTCTTGAACTCGCCCGGAGCACCGGGTTCTGCCAGCGGATCCGGAAACTCCATCCGGT
>MPOY01000001.1 GCA_001896715.1 Methanoculleus sp. EBM-46 | reverse complement strand
TCTGCGATCACCGGGTAGACCGGTGCGAAGACGGTTTTTGCGATCCGGTTCATATTCTTCGATCCGTCCCGGTCGAACCTGCCTGGCGTGTATCCCATCTTCTCACCCTCAGAGATTCAGAATCTGGTGGATCTGTTCGTCGGAGAGCGATACGTGGAGGAAGATCTCATGATACTCCCGGACGAGGCTCTCAAGGTCCATATCCCGGAAGAGATCGGGATACAGGGTTTTGGCAGTCCAGGGAATCCCGATGATCCGGTTGATGCCCGGCGGGCGGTCAAACCAGCAGAACGCAGTCCGCGGGGTGAGATAGACCCGACCCGTCTTCACGGCGGTGATCTCCTGCCAGGCCGGGTCGGTCCCGACCGCGGCGTAGAACCCCGGATTCTCGACCAGAATGACATCCGGATCCCAGGCGATGACCTGCTCCATCGAGACCTCCGTCATTCCCATCCCGGGCGTTATCGCACAATCTGCAATGTTTCTCCCGCCGCAGAGGTCGATGAGTTCGGAGTGGGGCGAACCGGAGGGATCGGTCGTGAGCCCCCTGGGCCCCTCGGCATAGTAGACCCCCACCCGCTCCTCGTCGGGGATCGAGGCCGCCCGCTCCGCCACCGTGGCAAGCACGCCCTCGTAGAAGGCAATCATCGCTTCCGCCTGCTCCTCCTCGCCGAGGAGGTCGCCCACGAACCTGATGGGCGCGGAGTAGCCGGTGGAGTTGGTGCTATCCTCGACAGCGACGACCGGGATGGGTTCCATCTTCTGCTGCCGCTCGGCGATGGTGGCACTCGCCGCTCCGCCGTCGGTGGTGAAACCCTCGATGACGATGTCGGGGTGCATCGATATGAACGTCTCGTAGTTGCCGGTCTCTTTCCCGAACCAGCCCCCGATGACCGGGAGCGCCATGTACTTCTCGGCGGTGTATCCCTTCTCGGGCGCGAAGTTCCAGCCTTTAAGCCGGTCGGGCGCGACCATGTAGACGAGGTTTGTCGACGGCGGCGAGGTGCAGAGAACACTCTCGATCTCCGACGGGATAACGACGGTCCGGTCCACCATATCGGTGATCGTGCGGTCTTCGGCCGAAGGAGATGATTCCCGGGCGGTTGTGCAGGCGGCGGAGGCGCAGAGGAGGACGGCACAGACACCGAGCATGATGAGCAGAAGATGACAGCGTTTTGTAATAACTACCACGTCCATTCAGTCTTCTCCGATACGCTCCGGGGAGCTATCGGAGGCTTATGGTATCGTGGTTGGGGGCGGCCCTTATTAAAAATAGCCATTTAACATTATGTTAATATTAAGCATATTACATTGAAAACCGGTTGAAAAACTCTACCCTGAACGGTGGAGATCCGTGGCCGGGATACACCCATGCGCTTCTGCTCCAGGTCGCACAATCCCCACCCCATCGCTTCTCCAGGCGGAGCCCAAAAGGCGCCGTTGGATCCGCCATCCCCACACGGCCGGTCAGCTTCCCGGTCTTTGAGAGGCCGGAGCAGGTGACGGGGGTGGCGGGCTCCGCCACGCCCTCACTCCACCTCAAGCGCTTTTACGGCCGCCCGGCCTATCAGGTCCGGCGGGATCGCCTCGTAC
>MPOY01000103.1 GCA_001896715.1 Methanoculleus sp. EBM-46 | reverse complement strand
TTGCCGGCATCACCATCGTCCTCCCGCACCTCTTCTACCTGCCGATCGTGCTTGCCGCGTACTGGTTCCCCCGCCGCGGGATCGTCGCCTCGCTTGCCATCGCCGTCGGCTACCTGGCCATGACCCTCCCCGTTGCCGGGGGAGATATCGGGCTGATCGTCTCGGCACTCTCGCGGGCGGCGGTCTTCATCGCCATCGGCGCGGCCATATCGTTCCTCTCCCTGAGGCTCGGTGAGCAGGAAGAACGCTACCGGGGCATCTTCGGCAACTCGGAGGCAGGGATGTTCATCGTTGCCCTGGCTGAGACCGTGCCGCGCATCGAGGAGGCCAACTACGTGGGCGCGACCCTCCTCGGCGCCACGGCCGGCACCCTGATCGGGGAGCCCATGAGCCGGTTCTTCGCCGACCCCGGCACCTGGGACGAAATCCGGTCGGGTAACGCGGTCTACGGCTACGAGACGGCCCTCCGCCGCATCGACGGGACCGCCGTCCGGGCCCTCCTCTCGGCCGGCCGTCTCCCGGGCGAGCGGGTTGTCCTCACGCTCATCGATATCACCGCCCGAAAGAACGCCGAGAACGCCCTCCGGGAGGCCAACGCCAAACTGAACATGATGGGGCGCCTCACCCGTAACGACCTGATGGCGGCGGTATCGTCGCTTCTTTCGCGGATCGCCGGCGGCATCCGGGAGTTCGACGACCCGGCCTTCCTCCGGTACCTCGACGGCCTCGACGAGGATGCACGGTTCGTGCAGCGCCGCGCCGAGATCACCCGTGACTACCAGGACCTCGGCCTCCGGCCGCCGGGCTGGCAACCCCTCCAGAAGACGATCCGGGAGGTGAGATCCTGCCTGCTGCTTCCCGGCGTATCGGTCCGCCCCTGGGTGGAGCGGCTCGAGGTCTATGCCGACCCGATGCTCGACCGGGTCTTTTCGAACCTGATCGAGAACGCCGCCCGCCACGGGAAGAGCGTCTCGCAGGTCGTCATCACCTACCAGATCCGGGACGACGGACTCTTAGTCTACGTCGAGGACGACGGCGTCGGCATACCGGAGCCAAAGAAGGAGGAGATCTTCGAGTACAGCGCCGGCGGCGGGGGCGGTCTCGGGCTCTTCTTCGTGCGGGAGATCCTCTCGATCACCGGCATGACGATCGCGGAGACCGGGACACCCGGCGAGGGGGCGCGGTTTGAGATCCACGTCCCGCCGGACGGCTACCGGATCGTCTGAGGTGGAACCATGTTCAGAAAAGTCTTCATTCCAACCGACCTCTCCGGGGCCTCGATGAGCCCGGCGGAGCGGCTCGGGGAGATCCCCGGCGCCCGTGAGGCCGTCTTCTTCCATGCCCGGACGTCGGCCCTGCCCGACACCGGACTGCTCCACCGAATGTCGGACGCGCTGCAGCGCCAGGGATTTGTGGTATCGACGACGATCGCAGAAGACGACGGGACGCCCATCGTGGAGAGGATCCTCCGGGCCGCCGCCGATGCGGGTGCCGACCTGATCGCGCTGGGGGTCAGGGACCAGGGCCTGCTCAAAAACCTCCTCTCCGAGAACGTCGCGGTCGCCGTCCTCCGGGATGCCCGGAAGCACGTCCTGATCGTGCCGCAGCCGGGAAGAAACGCCTCACCGCTCTTCGGACGACTTCTGGCGCCGACCGATCTCGCGGTCCTGGCGCCGGATGTCCGTTCGGTCCTGGAGGAGCCCGCAGAGGGCGGGACGGCGGTGCTCCTGCACGTCGTCGAGCCCGGGCGCCCGGGGACGGAGCAGGAGGCGGGCGACCGGCTCGCCCACCTCGCGGGGGGCCTCTCGCCCGCCGGGCGCACCATCCGCACAATGGTCCGGACCGGTATCCCGGCGCGCACCATATGTGCCGTGGCAGACGAGATCGGCGCCTCCCTGGTCGTCATCCCGCGGGTTGGAAAGCGTGACGCCCCGGGGAACGCCCCTCTCGGGAGCGTCACGAGTGCAGTCGTCGGGTGCGCGAACCCGCCGGTACTGGTGCTGGCAGTCCCCGTTCGCCTCAAGGTAGAGGGGCGGGAGCTCCGGCGGGACGAGTTCGCGCTCGCC
>MPOY01000178.1 GCA_001896715.1 Methanoculleus sp. EBM-46 | reverse complement strand
GTCTCACGCCGGGCATCAGGGCAAGCCTGATGCGGTGAACCCGGGGTATTGCTATGGGGGATGAAGGTCAGGCCCCGATCTTATGCGGAAGAGCGCGGAGTATCCGCCGCACCGGCCCGGCTTCTGTCTCCTCTTACCAGAACCTGTGTGTCCTGACGTAGTTACGCTCCGCCTTCAGGATCTCCCGGTAGAAGGCGTCCCCCTCGGAGAGGGTTGCGAGGATCCGGGATGCGGCCTCCGGCCCGACGCCCTTTGCGGCGAGGGCGGTCACTGCCTTCTTGCCGCTCGAGAGGACGATATTTGCGTTCCGGAGGAACCGGACCTCGATCGCCCGCTCCTCCTCCGTCTTCTCCTTCTTCCTCATCGCCGGGATGAACTGCTCGTCCCAGGGTTTCAGCGCGGCGATGAGACGTGCGTTGCAGAGCGGGCACTGCGGCTTATCAGGGACCCGTTCGACGACGGTCCGGCTCTTCCACTTCCGGCAGTGCATGCAGAAGAGGACGACGTCCTCCTTATCGAGGCGCCGCATCAGCGTCCCGATCACCGCCTGATCGATCATCGGCGGCGGGATCATGTCCCGCGACGAGGAGAGCCCTTCGCTCCCGAGCGGACTCAACCTCCCCGTGGCGACGGCAGTCCGGCCGTCGCGGATCGCAAGGAGGATCTCCCGGGCCGCGTCCACGTCCATCGAGCCGCTGAAGAGCTCCCGGTAGGCCTCGGCCGCGATGACGGTCTCGTCGAAGAGGTCGATGAGCCGGTGGATGCTGAACCGCTCGTAGTCGGCATCCGCGTCGATGGCGCCGAACTTCTTTGCCACCTGCACGAGCTTCCACTTGAAGAGCGCCGTCCGCTTCAGGGCGAGTTTCAGGACCCCGGGGAGATGTGCGGGCTCGAGCGCCGCGAGAGTCTCCTCCACCTCAAGCGCGCGGACGGCCGGCGGCAGGCGGAGGAGGAACCGGTAGGCGCCGACCTCGATCCCGACGGTCGTCCCGTACCGGGCCGAGAGGAGGACCGAGAGCGTCCGGGCAAGCGCTTCGTTCGCCTTGTGCCCCCCGCAGACGTTGCAGACCACGCCCTCATCCGTATTCTCAAGGGTGATGAGGCGATCGGAAGGGACCGGGTAGTTGCCCCCGTCCATCCGGGCGATGAACCGCTCCGCGTACCGGATAGCCGCCGGGATATCGGAGTAGCGGGAGAACGCCCGGGTCCTCCGGAGCGCCCCGACCTCCCGGGCAACGGCGAACGGCACCGGGATCTGCTCGCCCTCCCACGTCGGTACCTCGCCCCGCGCCCGGGCGGCCGGCTCGACTGTTATCCGCCCTCCCTCGATATCAAGGACCTGCCAGAGCTGCCCTTTCGTGATGAAGATGGCGCCGGTGTGCATCCAGCCGAGGACGAACGACTCGTCGAGCGTCCCGACCGTGCGGCGCGAGACCATATCGAAGATCTCCACCTTCCGCTCGTCGGGGATCATCGAGAGGTTATCGATGAGGTAACGCCGGGCACGCCCGGTCCGGGTAACCCGTGTCCCGTCGAGCCGGATCAGCCGGTGCTCCGCCATCTGGCTGCAGACGGTATCAAGGAGGGGGCCGCACCCGGCAAAGACTCCTGAGCGCTCGATCATATCCCGGATGCGGGAGACCTCGATCTCGCCGTACTCGACCGCGATTGCCGCTACCTGGTTTGCGAGGACGTCGGCGGCGCCGGCGGGCGGGACGATCCGCTCGCACTCGTTCGCTTTTGCCCGGCGCGCGATCACGAGCGACTCTAGGAGGTCGTCAAACCCCGTGGCGAGGACGGTCCCGCGCGATATTGCATCGAGACGATGGCCGGCCCGGCCGACCCGCTGCACCAGGCGCGAGACCTGCCGGGGAGAACCGAACTGGACGACGTGCTCGATGTGCCCGATGTCGATACCGAGTTCCATCGACGATGTGGCAATCAACGTCCGAACCGCGCCCTCCCTGAACCGTTCTTCGGCCTCGACCCTGACGTCCCGCGAGAGCGACCCGTGGTGGACCTCGACGTCGCCGCGGGGATAGAGCTCGTGCCCGAGAGCCTCGGCGGTCACCCGGGTGTTGACGAAGACGAGGGTGGACCCCGGGGCGTCGAGGCAATCTCCGACGGCCCGCGTCTGGGCGGCGAAATCCTCCCCGGCAAACCGGACGCCGATCTCGAGGTGGCTCGCCACCGGCACCTCGACGAGCGAGAACGCCCGGGCTCCGCAGAGGAACCGCCCGATCTCATCCGGGTTCCCGACGGTTGCCGAGAGGCCGATCCGCTGGAACTCTCCCGCGTAGGCGGCCAGGCGCTCGAGCGCGACCGCGAGCTGGGCCCCCCGTTTGCTGTCGGCGAGCTCGTGGATCTCGTCGATGATGACGTACCTGACGTTCTTTAAGTGTTCACGGAGGCGTTTGCCCATGAAGAGCGCCTGCAGGGACTCGGGCGTCGTGATCAGGAGGTCGGGAGGATTGAGCGCCTGTTTCCGCCGTTCGTTCTGCGGCGTATCCCCGTGCCGGACACCGGCCGAGAGCGAGAGTTCCCGGCACCACCACTCCATCCGCGCAAGTATATCGCGGTTCAACGACCGGAGAGGGGTGACGTAGACCGCCTTGAACCCCGGGCCGGCGGTCGCAAGGAGCCGGTCGAAGACCGGAAGCATCGCGCTCTCGGTCTTCCCCGTGCCGGTCGGGGCGACCAGGACCAGGTTTTTGCCCTCGAGCAGGAGCGGGATGGCCTGTTCCTGTGCATCGGAAAGAGCGGTAAACCCGCGCTTCCGGACGACCTCCCGGACCGCGGGGCTGAGGAGTTCACCCGCCGCCGGCGGGGGAGAGCGTGGCCGGGGAGCCGACGTACGTACCATCTGCTAAGAACACCTCCGCGGTTTCTCTCTCTATACACCGGGAGAGGGGGCCAAGCCCGCTCTCCGAGAGCCGCCCGACGTCGATACCCCCCGCAAACTCGTTGAAGGCCGGTATAAAGAGGAGCCGGGTGCGGTTGCCGCCGGGCGGCGTCTCCACTTCACACCCCGCATCAAGCCCCGAGTAGAGGTAGGCCGGCCGGGCGCGTGCAGCGCACCCGACGGCATCCACGAGAGAGACGACCGGGTGGTGGTGGCCGAGGATGATGAGGCGGCCGAAGAGTTCGGGGTCGGGGCGGGTATGGCCGTGGAGGTAGCCGACGCCGTCGATGACCGCGCCGCCGGGGGGCAGGAGTTCGCCGGGTTCGAGGAACCGCCCGATACCCCCGTCGTGGTTTCCGGGGACGACGGCGAGCGGCACCCTCTCCCGGAGAGTCGCAAGGGTGCCGGGGAGTTCACGGTACTCCTGCCGGCTCGTCACCGGGACGTTGTGCTTGACGTCGCCGAGGAGGAGGAGGAGATCGGGCTTCATCTCCTCGATACAGGCAACGACCCGGGCGATCCGGACAGCGCTCCGGCTTGCTATGTGGACGCCGTGGCGTTCAAGGCCCGACTCGATCCCCATGTGCAGATCGGCGACGACGAGCACGCGCCGGTCCTGCTCGACGAGGAGGGCAGGACCGCTCTCGATAAAGTGCAGGTGCATAACGTGTTATATCAGTTTTACCATGCCCGATGCAGGCTGGTAGCACTCGCCTGCAGCAAGGAGTTCCTCAAGCGCCGCACGTGCCTCCCGCGCGGAGAGGCCGGAACGCACCCCGGCGGCGACGGCATCCTCGACGGGGACACCCCGGGTGCCGCCCTCCTCCTCGAGCGCATCAAGGAGGATGTCGCGCCGGGGGACGAAGCCGATATCGCCGGGAACGGTACCCGGGCGGACGACCGCGAGCGCCGTGCGCACCATCCCGGCCATATCCCGGATCGCTTCCTCCGTCGTCCCATAGAGCCGGAGGGTGGTTGCAGCCCGCTCGTCACCGTCGCCCGATAGAGCTTCTTCGAGCGCTATGAGGCGGTCGAGCGTTGTGCCGGCGGTTTTTTGCGCCCAGAGATCGCGGGCGGTGCGGTCGACCACGCGGAGCGCCTCGGCATCCACCGTTGCGTACGCCCGCGGCCCGGCGCCGACGATCGTCGCCCGGCCGGTGACGGCGACGAACGCCGGCGGTTCGATGTACCCGAGCGTCTCGCCCGCGTCCGGGGTCTGCCGGTCCATCGAGACCCTGAACGTGCCGGTCGGGTCGGCGACCCGGGCCTGCATGACATCACCGCTCCCCCTGCGCTCGGTGAGGGCGCCGACGATGAAGAGGCGACGGCACCAGGCGCCGCCGGGCGTCACGACGTACGAGCCGCCACGGCCCCCCTCGGAGTCTACCGTATGCCGCGCGGCGGCAAAGTCTCGCGCAAATACCCGTTCTACAGGTTCCATATCAGCCGTCTATTCCCTGAGTGCGTCGAGTCGCCCTGATGCGAGGGCATCGATCGGTGAGGAGGGTCGTCATGACCCTGCAGTCTTTGAGGCAGCAGGCGAAGCGATTGGGCGGGGATGCCGGCGCGGCCGCTCGCGCTGCCGTGAAGGGGGAAACCGGGGATGCGCGGGTTTATCGGGCCTTATCGAAGACCGGATCTCCACGCGAACTCCCGGTATCTCCACAGTAATCTGTACCTATCCTTTCTCTCTCAACCCTCTAAAAAGGATCACCGGTGGCGATGTCGATGCTTTTACAATGCGCGAGCGCCAACACTTCATGCAAATGGACGGTAACCACACCATCTGGATAGAGAAGTATCGGCCCCGGATACTTGACGAGATGGTCGGGCAGAAGGATATCGTGGTGCGCCTCCAATCCTACGTGAAGACCGGCAACCTGCCGCACCTCCTCTTCACCGGGAGCGCCGGGATAGGGAAGACGACCGCTGCCGTGGCGCTCGCGCGGGAGTTCTTCGGCGACTCCTGGCAGACGAACTTCCGGGAGATGAACGCATCCGACGAGCGCGGCATCGACGTCGTCAGGAACCAGATCAAACAGTTCGCCCGGACATCGCCGCTTGCCGGCGCGAAGTTCAAGATCCTCTTCCTGGATGAGGCGGATGCGCTCACGACGGATGCGCAGGCCGCCCTCCGGAGGACGATGGAGACCTACGCCCGCACCTGCCGGTTCATCCTCTCGTGCAACTACTCTTCAAAGATAATCGATCCCATCCAGAGCCGGTGCGCCATATACCGGTTCAGGCCGCTCGACCGCGAGGCGGTCATCGAGGAGACCCGGAGGATCGCCGCAGTCGAAGGCCTCACCATCACGGAAGGGGCGCTCGACGCCATCGTCTATGTCGCTTCCGGGGATATGCGAAAGGCGATCAACGCCCTGCAGGGTGCCGCCATCCTCCGGCCCGATATCGACGAGGATCTGATCTACGAGATCACCGCGACCGCCCGCCCGGCGGAGATCGACGAGCTCATCGACCTCTCGCTTGCAGGGAAGTTCGATGAGGCCGAGCAGGCGCTCTCCGAACTGACCCGCGGCCGGGGCATCGCCCCGAACGAGCTGATCAACCAGTGCTACCGGGCGCTTGTCCGGCGCGATATCGACCGGACGCTCAAGGTGAGACTGATCGATGCCCTGGGCGAGACGGACTTCCGTCTCTCGGAAGGGGCAAGCAGCGATATCCAGATGGAGGCGCTGCTCGCCCGGTTCGTCCTCGCCGCAGGAGAGCACCGGTGAGGGGCTCCGGCCGTGCCTGAAGAAGAGGTAACCGTCGAGGTCACCGATGTCGTCGGTGAGTGGACGAAGATCCTAAAAAAACAGTTCAAGCGGGAGCTCGCCGAGCTCTCCCGCGAGTACCCGCACAAGCGGTCGCTCATCATCGATTTTCGAAAGATCCTGAATAACAGGCTCGCGTTTGAGCTCCTGCGGAGCCCGGGGAAGGTCCTCGGCGACATCCGGGATGCGATCGTCCAGAACAGGCTCCTCAAACTCAAAGATGGCCAGGATCCGGACCTGATCAACATCCGATTCACGAACCTGCCGCAGAAGACCGACGTCCGGGATATCAGGGCCGACCAGATCAACACGTTCATCGGCATCGAGGGGATCCTCAGGAAGACGACCGAGGTCCGCCCCCGGATCGTGAGCGCGGTCTTCCGGTGCCGCTCCTGCGGGAAGAACACCGACCCGGTCCCCCAGGGCTACGGGCGGTTCGACGAGCCCGACGTCTGCCCGAACTGCGAGAGGAAGACCCGACTCGATCTCGTCATGAACCGCTGCCGGTTCGTCGATGCCCAGAAACTCCGGATCCAGGAGTC
Organism: Methanoculleus sp. EBM-46; assembly: GCA_001896715.1. Taxonomy (GTDB): domain Archaea; phylum Halobacteriota; class Methanomicrobia; order Methanomicrobiales; family Methanoculleaceae; genus Methanoculleus. The sequence goes on along the minus strand of MPOY01000178.1, from coordinate 4,567 downwards.
TCCCGAAGGCCTCCGCGGTGGCGAGCAGCCCCAGACGCTCGATATCGACGTCACCGACGACCTCACCGGGATGGTCTCGCCGGGCGACCGGGTGGTGGTGAACGGCATCCTGCGGTCGGTGCAGAGGGTCAATTACGGCCAGAAGAGCACGCTCTTTGATATCTACCTGGAGTGCAACTCGATCGAGGTTGCCGAGAAGGAGTTTGAAGAGGTCTCGATCACCGAGGAGGATGAGGTGAAGATCAAGGCGCTCGCCCGCGATCCCCTGGTCTACAAGAAGATCGCCCGGTCGATAGCGCCGACGATCTACGGGACCGACGATGTGAAGGAGGCGATCGCGCTCCAGCTCTTCGGCGGTATCGCAAAGGAGATGCCGGACGGCTCCCGCCTCCGCGGCGATGTCCACGTCCTCCTGGTCGGCGACCCGGGCATCGCCAAGAGCCAGATATTGCGCTACGTCGTGAAGCTCTCGCCCCGCGGGATCTACACGAGCGGCAAGTCGTCGACATCCGCCGGCCTGACGGCGACGGCCGTGAAAGACGAGTTCGGCGACGGCCGCTGGACGCTCGAGGCCGGCGCGCTGGTCCTTGCGGATATGGGGATCGCCGCCGTCGACGAGATGGACAAGATGGCGAAGGAGGACCGGAGCGCGCTCCACGAGGCTATGGAACAGCAGTGCTACGACGACAAGACTGAGGTTCTCACGGAGAGCGGGTGGAAGCTCTTCTGCGATGTCACCGCTGACGACCGCGTCGCGACCCTCTCCTCTGAGGGCAGACTCGAGTACACAGCCCCGTCCAACTTCGTGGCAACGGAGTACGACGGAGAGATGTACTACGTCAAATCCCGGCAGGTCGACCTCGCGGTCACCCCAAACCACCGGATGTACGTCAACCTGAACCGGCGTGCCGACGAGTGGGAGGGGTTCCGGCTCGTCCGCATGGACGAGATCCCAATCCACAAGAGGATGCGGTTCAAGAAAGGCGCCATATGGGCGGGAGAGCGGCGAGATGTCTACGAGATCCCGCCCGTCGTCAAGTTCGCGAACCAGAACGCCGAAGGAAAACTCACCGATCCCGTCACCGTCGGGATGAACGACTGGCTTGAGTTCCTGGGTTACTTCCTCTCCGAGGGGTCGGTTCAGCGGCACTCTAAGACCGGGGTGCCCTACCGCACAATCATATCGCAGAAGACCTCTGAGTCGGCCGAGACGATCCGGGAGTGCCTCGAACGGCTGCCGTTCCGGTTCTCCTACGACGGCAGAAACTTTTCGATCAATGCAAAACAGCTCGCCGAACATCTCGCGCCGTTCGGGAAATGCCACGAGAAGTACGTCCCCGGCTGCGCGAAACGTCTACCCCCGGAGCAGATCGGGATACTCCTCGACGCGCTCATGCTCGGGGATGGCTACGTCAACAAAACGACCGGGGTCTCGATATACACGACCTCTTCGAAGAGACTGGCCGACGACGTCACCGAACTCCTGCTGAAGAAAGGATGGTCCGGGAACGTTCATCTCATGCGGGAGGCCGGGACGATCATCGCAAACCCCCGGGGCGGAACCTCGACGACGACCCACGACATCTTCCAGGTGACGTTCATCCGCGACGGTCAAAACGAGCCGAACATCAATTCAAACGGGAAGCGGCATATCGAGAAAAGGCCGTATAAGGGCACGATCTACTGCCTTGAAGTCCCGAACCACATCCTCTATGTCCGGCGTAACGGCATCCCGGTCTGGTGCGGCAACTCGATCTCGGTCGCCAAAGCCGGCATCACCGCGACCCTGAAGTCCCGGTGCGCGCTTCTCGGTGCGGCAAACCCGAAACTCGGGCGGTTCGACCAGTTCGTCCCCATAGGCGAGCAGATCGATATGCCGCCCTCGCTCCTCTCGCGGTTCGACCTCATATTCGTTATGACCGACCAGCCGGAGGCCCAGCGCGACGGGGCGATCGCGCAGCACATCATCAAGACCCATGCTGTCGGCGAACTGATCAAGCAGCACGAGTTCTCGCCCCTGCCGGGCGTCGACGATGCGTATATAGAGCGTGCCCTTGCGCCGGTCACCCCAGACATCGATCCCACGCTTCTCCGGAAGTACATCGCCTACGCGAAGCGGAACTGCTTCCCCATCCTCTCCAACGGGGCGAAGGAGGCGCTGATAGCCTACTACATGCGCCTGCGAAACCTCGCCGGCGGGAACAAGCCCGTTCCCGTCACTGCCCGGCAGCTCGAGGCGCTGGTCCGGCTTGCGGAGGCGAGCGCACGGATGCGCCTCTCGAACACCGTCGACACGGAGGACACCGACCGAATTCTCACGATCGTGGATGCCTGTCTCCGGCAGGTCGCCTACGACGCCGAGAGCGGGAATTTCGATATCGACAAGCTCGTGACCGGTGTCACGAAGTCGCAGCGCGACATCATCCGGTCGGTCAAGGAGGCTATCCGGAACGTCTCCGGCGACTCCGGAGGCCAGGCAAGGGTCGATGAGGTGATCGATATACTGCTGCAGCAGGGCTTTGTCCGCGACAAGATCGAGCACACCATCGAGCAGCTGAAACGGGGCGGCGAGGTGCTCGAACCCCGGCACGGGCTGGTGAAGCTGATCGGGTAGGCTGCAATGCAGGCACCCGATCTTCATCTGATATCCATCCGCATGAACTTCACGTAGGTCGCGGCGAAGAAGGCCGCAGGGAAGACGATGATCGCGGCAATGTTCATCCAGATCCGGCCGAGGGCATCGGCAAGCCCGCCGGGCTCCGCCTGCACCGCGCCATAGGCCGTGTACATCGTCGAGGATCCGGGATCCGTCACCGTCAATGAGACCATCACGTAGTTCGCCTGCGGCGATAGGATGCTGGAGATGTCGCTGATGAGCCGTCGCTTCTCAATATAAGTCTTTCTCGCCTCCTCGTAATCTTTCCACGCCGGATCGGTCTCACGGGGGTCGTCGGCGGTGACGTATCCCCCACCGGAACTCTGTGCCGGGGTCGGCATCGGGACCACCGTCTCCGGTGGTTCGGGGGGGTCGCCGGCGAAAACATCCGCGGCCATCGTCCCGAAGGCAGGGAGGAGCGTGGAGACGATGGCGAAGATGACGAGGGTGTAGATCAACGCGTTCCCGCTCTCTTTTGCTACCGTCGACATCGTCAGTGCGATCGCGAAGTAGGCGAGCAGGAGCCCGAGCGAGGCCGCCCCGAAGATCAGGATGGCGGCGAACTCATCCAGCGTCGGGACGACCGAGAAGACGAGGAGCATCGCAAGTGAGAGGGCAAGCGCGAGCGCCATGGCGAACCCGAGCGCGCCGACGCCACCGAGCATCTTGCCGTTGATGATCTCGTCGCGGTAGACCGGGTGGGAGAGGAGCGACTTGAGCGACCGGGACTCCTTCTCCTTTGAGACCAGGTCGAACCCGACGGCAAGAGCAAGGATACTACCGAGGGCCGTCATGTAACCCATCATGAACAGGAAGACGAGCATGATCGAGGGTTTTTCGGGCATCTGGCCCGGGTAAAGGCCCTCGAAACCCGCTGTCATCTGCCGGAGCTGCTCGTTATACATCTCCAGGCGGGTGTTATACAGTTCGATGCCTTCGTGGATGCTGACCGTGGATATTACCAGGAACAGGGCCAGGATGATGATGAACCGCCTGCTGGTGATGTGGTCGGAGAACTCTTTCTTTGCTACGTTGAGCACTCGATCGAACGCCATGCTTTACCTCCGATAGGCCGCCATGAAGATGTCCTCGATATCCGGCTCCTCGATCCGCATCTCCCGGACGTGAATCCCCTGTTCAAGGAGGGAGGCTGCAAGCCGGTCCCGGATGTCGGTTTTCGCCCGGAAGACCGCCCGGTTCCCGTTTCGCTCGACGGCGAGGAGCTCGGTATCTTCGATGTCCGGCAGGTGCTCTTGGGTCTCGACGACGATCCTGACGGCGTCGCCGTCCGAAGGTGCGAGCGTCCGGGCGACCTCGTCAAGCGTCCCCTGCGCGACGAGTTTTCCTTTCGCGAGGAGCCCGACGGTTCGGCAGACCGCACGGACCTCGGAGAGGATGTGGGAGGAGACGAAGACCGTCTTTCCCTCGCCGGCGAGGCGTTCGACGAGATCCCGGTACTCCCGGACGCCTTCGGGGTCGAGGTTCGCCGTCGGTTCGTCGAGGAAGAGTACTCTGGGGTCGTTGATCAGCGCCTGGGCGAGGCCGAGCCGCTGCTTCATCCCGCGAGAGTACTCCCCGGCCTTCTGGGTGACGCCGCCGAGGTGGACCAGGTCGAGAAGTTCGGCGATCCGCTCCTTGCGTTCCTTCGCGTTCATCCCGTAGAACCGGGAAAAGTAGTCCAGGTTCTGTTCGCCGGTCATGTTCCCGTAAAACCCGACGTCTTCGGGGAGGTAGCCGATGATCTTCTTTACTTTCAGCGGGTCTTTCGCGACCTCGATCCCGTCGACCAGGCACCGCCCGCCGGTGGGCTCGATCATGCCGGTGAGCATCAGGATCGTCGTGCTCTTCCCCGCCCCGTTCGGGCCGAGGAAGCCGAAGATCTCGCCCTCCCCGACCTCCAGGTCCAGGCCG
>MPOY01000132.1 GCA_001896715.1 Methanoculleus sp. EBM-46 | reverse complement strand
TGTAACCCGTTCAGAACCAGGCCGAAGAAGGGCGCCACGATGCCTGCCCGGACCTCTTTTGACCCCGGTACAGGGCCGTGCATCATCTCCATCGCAGCTCTTTTCACCCGATCGCACCCATATATATACATGGCCTCTCACGTCCACCGGATAGAGGTACACTACTCCTGCGATCCACGGTTACAGATGCGTACCGAGAGGTTCCGCTCGCTCGGCATCCCCCTGCGCGAGCTGCACCTCGTCGACGTCTATACTATAGCGACCAGTAAAAGAGACTTCTCCCCCGAAGAACTCTCGCAGATCGGCGCGCAGCTCAGCAACCCCGTCGTCCAGCGCTACTCCGTGGACCGGCCGACCGAGGCTGACTTTGATCATGCAATCGAGGTCGGGTTCCTTCCCGGAGTCACCGATAACGTCGGAGCGACGGCAAGACAGACCATCGAGGACTACTTCGGATTCCAGTTCGGCAAGGGGGAAGCGGTCTTCTCATCGCAGCTCTACCTCGCCGCCGGCGACCTGACTCCCGAATCCCTGGAAAAACTCGCCGGCGCCCTCGCAAACCCGCTCATCAACCGCATCCACATCAAAAGCCGCGAGGAGTACGGCAAGAAGGGGATGGATGCGGTCACGCCCTTCGTCCATCTCGACGACCCGCAGGCGGCCGGGGCCGTGGGCCTCGATCTTTCCGACGCGGACCTCGCGCGCATCGGAAAAGAGGGTATCCTCGATCCCCGGACAGGAGAGCGGCGGGGACCGCTCGCGCTCGACCTCGCCCAGCTCCACGCGATACGGGACTACTTCAGGGGGCTCGGGCGGATGCCGACGGACGTCGAGATCGAGTCCCTCGCCCAGACCTGGAGCGAACACTGCAAGCACACCATCTTTGCGTCGGCGATGGACGACGACGTCCCTCGGGGGCTCTACAAGACCTGCATCCAGGCGGCAACCAACGCCATCCGCAAGAAGAGGGGGGGCGCGGACATCTGCGTCTCGGTCTTCACCGACAACTCCGGCGCCATCATCTTCGACGACGAACACCTCGTGACCTGCAAGGTCGAGACGCACAACTCCCCCTCGGCCCTCGACCCCTTCGGCGGCGCCCTCACCGGGATCGTCGGGGTGAACCGCGACACTATCGGGTTTGGCCTCGGCGCCAAACCCTGCATCAACATATACGGCTACTGCACCGGCGACCCCGACACCGAACCGGCCCTCTTCCGCGGGAAGAACCGGGAAAACCCCATCCTCTCCCCGCGAAGGATCTTTGAGGGCGTCATCAGCGGCGTCGGCATCGGCGGCAACTGTTCGGGCATACCGACACCGCAGGGGTGGTGCTACTTCCACGACCGGTACGTGGGTAAACCTCTCGTCTTCGCAGGCACGGTCGGCGTGATGCCGCGTGCTCACAACGGGAGACTGCTCCACGAGAAGCAGGCCCTGCCCGGCGACCTCATCGTCATGGTCGGCGGACGGGTCGGGAAAGACGGTATCCACGGCGCAACCTTCTCCTCGGAAGCCCTTGATCCGGCGAGCCCCGTGACCGCGGTCCAGATAGGCGATCCGATCACCCAGAAGAAGTTCTCGGACGTCATCGTCAGGGAGGCCCGCGACCTCGACCTCTACCGGAGCATCACCGACAACGGAGCGGGGGGGCTCTCCTGCTCCGTCGCCGAGATGGCAAAGGAGTCCGGCGGATGCCACGTCCTCCTCGACCGCGTGCCGCTGAAGTACCCCGGCATGGCACCGTGGGAGATCTGGATATCCGAGTCGCAGGAGCGGATGACGCTCGCCGTCCCGGA
>MPOY01000374.1 GCA_001896715.1 Methanoculleus sp. EBM-46 | reverse complement strand
CTTGCGGTCCGTCTCATGATCGACGGCACCAGGGACGGATGGGTCAGTTACCCCGTCGAGCTCGACTACCCCGCGCCCTGCTCGCACAAACTGGTGAACCTCCCCGGCATGCGCCGGACCCGGTCCTCAGACCCGTTGCTGATCTTCTTCACCTCCGGCACCACCGGCGAACCCAAGATGGTGGTCCACGATCACGCCTATCCCCTGGGGCACCTCGTCACCGGGCAGGTGTGGCACGACCTGCACCCAAACGATCTCCACCTGACGATCTCCGATACCGGCTGGGGCAAGAGCGCGTGGGGGAAACTCTACGGCCAGTGGATCATCGGCGCGTGCATATTCGTCTACGACATCCGCAGCCGGTTCCACGCCACCGAGATCCTGCCGCTGCTGGAACGATACGGTATCACGACCTTCTGCTGCCCTCCGACCATCTACCGGATGCTGATCCTCGCCGACCTCGATAAGTTCGATCTCGCCGATATGCGCCACTGCTGCAGCGCCGGCGAACCCCTCAACCCCGAGGTCATCCGGGCGTGGCAGGAAGGGACAGGCCGGACGATCTACGAGGGCTACGGCCAGACCGAGACAGTGCTCTGCATCGGGACGTTCCCCGGCATGAAGTGCAAACCCGGCTCCATGGGGAGGCCGGCGCCGGGCTGGCATATCGAGCTCCACGACGACGACGGGAACCCGGTCGGCGTGGGGGAGGAAGGGCGCATCGCGATCAAGCTGGACCCGCGTCCGGTCGGGCTCTTCCGCGGCTACCTGAACAACGAAGAGGAGAACTGCAAGGTCTTCCAGAACGGGTTCTACTACACCGGCGACAAGGCATGCATGGATGAGGACGGCTACTTCTGGTTCATCGGCCGCGACGACGACGTCATCAAGTCATCCGGCTACCGGATCGGGCCGTTCGAGGTGGAGAGCGCGCTTATGGAGCACCCGGCCGTCCAGGAGGCGGCGGTCATCGGATCGCCGGATGTGATCCGGGGCCTGGTCGTCAAGGCGTTTATCACTCTCAAGCCCGGGTATAACCCCTCGGAGTCCCTCATCAAGGATATCCAGAAGCATGTCAAACGGGTGACGGCACCCTACAAGTATCCGCGCGCGATCGAGTTCGTGGAATCGCTCCCAAAGACGATCTCCGGCAAGATCAAGCGCTATGAACTCCGCGAGAGGGAGATGAAACAGTTCATGGACAACAACTCCCACGGTGTCCACTCCGGCTCGAAGTGCGCGGAGTAAACATCTTTATTTTGTTGAAGGTATTACAATACTAGGCGCGAGAGTTGCCAAGCCAGGTCAAAGGCGATAGGTTCAGGGCCTATTCTCGTAGGAGTTCGCCGGTTCGAATCCGGCCTCTCGCATCCTTCTCCCGATTTTATCGGTGCTGTCCGGCTAACGAGGTCGGAAGGCGCTTTGATATGTTCAAAAATGGGTAAGGTTATTTGACCCTGCCAAACTCCTGGCTCACATCGGCTGCGGACTGGAAGGTCTTGTCATCGTTGAACATCTCGAGAACCTGGATGACCGCATCCGGCGCGTTGTTCTTCCGGGCGAGGTTGATCAGGTCCTGTTTCTTGCCGGGGTAGTCCATGCCGTGAAGGTACGACTGGAACGCAGACGCGCTCAGCTCCTCGACCGATCCGGCCTGGGCCGCAGAGGCATGTCCACCCCTGACCGATGGTCTCTCCTCCTCGATCACGCTTCTCCTCTCTTCTGCCATACTTCTCACCACCTTGTTGACTGCATCCCGCACAGCGGGACACACGCCTGCCCCATAGCTCTTGGTGAATAAAAATGTTGCTGTGTTCCCAGGCTGAAAAATCGATGATACGGCAGAGGATTGGTTTCAGTCAGGGAGGGCGATCGGCCCGTGCGGGTGCCGGGAGGAAAGGCGGGCCGCGCGCGGTGTCGGAGGGTGAGAGGGGGATCCGGGAGATGAACGTATGGATATGGGTCCACACCCGAGTTACCCATCGCAGGCCCGGTGCAGATGAGGTCGCGGCCGACAGTTCACGATATCGAAGGAATCGTCAGGAAACTGTGACCCGTCACCGGGAACGGTGAAACCGACGT
>MPOY01000371.1 GCA_001896715.1 Methanoculleus sp. EBM-46 | reverse complement strand
TCGTCGATCCTCGAGTATTCGACCAGTTCGCGGGGCGAAAAGTGGATGCCGAGCTCGCGGGCGGCACTCTCGGGGGAGTCGGATGCGTGGATCACGTTCCGCCCTATGTCGAGAGCAAAATCGCCCCGTATGGAACCCGGTGCCGCTTCTGCAGGGTTTGTGGCGCCGACCATCCTGCGGACGACCGTGACCGCGCCTTTCCCCTCCCAGGCCATCAGGAAGCAGGGGCCGCTCATGATGTAGGCCTTAAGGCCCGGGAAGAATGGTTTCTCCAGGTGTTCCCGGTACTGCTCGACGACCCGTCCCTCGGGGAGGAGCTCAAGTTTTGCCCCCGCGAGTTTGAGGCCCTTCGCCTCGAACCGGGAGACGATCTCCCCGACGAGTCCGCGCTGGACACCGTCGGGCTTGACCATCACAAAGGTGCGATCCATGCCGGATCACTCTTTGCCGCGGGCTTTCCGACCGGCCGCTGTCCACTCGACGCGACGCGGCACCCGGCCGAGCCTGTAGTTGTTCTGGCACTTGGTGCTGCAGAAGTAGTAGACGGTCCCGTCTTTCCTGACGAACATCTTGCCGGTGCCGGGCTCGAGAGGCTCTCCACAGAAATTGCAGATGTATCTGTCGACCATGGGTGTTACCGCCTCGAGAGTTTCTTTGCTTCACGCTCGGTCTCAAGCAGCGAGAGGATGTCTCCCTCCCTGATGGGGCCCACGGTGTTACGGGTGATGATCCGCCCCTTGTTAGGACCGTCGAGGACACGGCATTTCACCTGCTGGGCTTCCCCATGCATACCGGTCATGCCGATGATCTCGATGACTTCTGCGGGCGTTCCGTCGTTTGCCATCTCTTCTCCCTCACGCTCTCAGTGCGGTTATCTGCTTTGCGATCTCATCGACGAGATCCTTTGCCTTGCCGGGCTTGACGATGGCGGCGGCTGCCGAGCCGACCTCAAGGCCGCTTGCAGAACCGATGTCGTTCTGCTTCGTGATGTAGACGAAAGGAATCTGCTTCTCTTCACAGAGCGGCGGCAGATGCATCACGATCTCTTCGGGCTCGACGTCTGAACCGATGAGAACCAGCTGGGCAATGTTTCTCTCGATTGCTTTCGTTGCCTCGTTTGCTCCCTTCTTTACCTTACCGGTATCTCTTGCGATCTCAAGGGCCTCAAGGGCCTTATTCTGGATCTCTGCGGGAATCTCGAATTTTACATATGCCTTTGCCATAACTCGCCTCTTTCAGGAGCAGGTCTCGCTGCTCCGTCATCATTCATCAGTAGCGTAGCTGATCGAATGCGCTGTACTATGTCAATAGGAGGAGTGATAAAGGTTTGTCATTCGGCCCTGCCGCAGGGAAATCTGATTCGGTCGTTTCCGGGCGGGGGTGTGTGGGTGCGGCCATGCCGTTATCCGGGGATCCGGTAGATCTGGACTCCCTCTGCATCGTAGATGAGCTCAAGCACGTCTGCCGGTATCGATACCCGATAGCGGTCGCGTTCTTCGTCTCCCACGTAGAGGAGGGTGGCGTTGTACGCCCGCGCAAGGTCGACGGCCCGCGACGGCTGCTCGTATATCGCTCGCACGTCGACGCTCCGCTCGGTTATGCGTCCTGCGTCTCCCCGCCACATGTACTCGTGAAACGGCATACCGACGATGGTCGGTATCCCGGAGAACGACGATACCCGCGAGTAGTAGGTATAGTCTCCCCCTTCCGCCTCGACGATGATCTGGTCGCCCGGAAGGTTCCGGAGAAACGCTATCGCCGCTGCATCCCCGGGGTGCGACCCCTCGAGGTACGCCGCCCCGTCGAGGGTGTGGCTCCCGTAACCGAAGTCGATGTTGATCGCAAAGGGCATGGCAAGGAGAGCGACGACGGCCAGGGCCGGCAGCACCCTCTCCACCCGGGCAGGCATGCGCCCGTCGATACCGGCATTCCCGAGCCACTCCCCGACGATCGCAAGGCTTGCCGTTCCCATGAGGAGCCAGGCAGGGAGGTAGAACTTGAAGATCGTGTTCATCCGGAAGTAGGTCTCCCCCATGTTGTCCTTGAGATAGATGATCTCGGTCGCGAGGATGATTCCGAGCCCGAGTATGGCGAGCGTATCGGCAGCCGTAAAGCGGCGGCGCGCGATGAGGTACGCCAGCGGGACGACGGCGATGGCTGCGGCAGGATAGCCGGCGAGCAGGAACGGCACCGCGGCGGCGAGGAGGTAGGGGCGTCTCCTGATATCCGGGGCAGATGAGGCGACGAGGATCGCGAGGAAGAACCCGTGGACCAGCAGGAACTCTACCGGATCTGAAGGTGCCGGAACGATTCCGATTCCCCCGATGCCGGAACTGCCAAGCTGCAGGTAGAACGGAAGGTAGGCCGCGACCGCGAGCGGCGGCACGGCAACAAGCATCATCCAGGACCGTTCATCGTCAAGCGCGGAGCCCCCGTAACGTCGCCATACGAGGAGGCCGAAGATCAGCGTGACCGGGGCGTAGATGAGCACGTCCCAGGAGTTGATCCCGGGCATGGACCCGAGGGAGAGGGCGGCAAGCCCGCAGAGGATAACCCGGCCCCGCATGGTGAGCGTCCCCCACCGCATGTAGGCAAAGACCAGGAGGAAGAGCAGGAACCCCTGGTTGAAGATGCTGATGACGTGCGGGTGCACGTCGCCCCAGAGCATCGAGAAGATGGGGTACTCGTTGATGGTATCCTTGATCGTCCGGGTGCTCCCCCAGAGGACGTCGAACCATGAGTTCCCGATGACGATATGGTAGATCGCCGAGGGGTTCGGTATGAGAAGCGCAAGCACGGGGAGCCACCGGTGGCGGTCGAGGAGGAGGTGCCCGAGGGCATAGAGCGAGACGACGGCAAGCCCGAGCACCGTCGGGAGGGCGAGGTTGAACGTGACCGTCGAGGGAACGCCGGATGCAAGCCCGAGCATCCCGTTCATCCAGTAGCCGATGTAGTAGTAGACGTCCAGCGCCCCTCCCGCATACCAGGGATCGAGCGGCGGGACGATAGGTTGCCGCATGATCGAAGCGATGAACGCGTGGTCCATGAACTTCTCGGCGTAGGAGATGGTCGGGTTGATCCAGCGCACCTCGAGCATGAAGAGGAAAGGGACCAGGAAGGCGAGATCCCAGGCGAATGTCGAGCGCAGGCGCTCCTTCGTGTAGAACCCTCGCGACCCGGCAAGGGCGATGCCGGCAAGGAACGGGAGGAGGGCGAGCAATATAGGAAGGCCCAGGATGCCGCAGTACCAGGAGAGGAGCGTGAAGAGAAGAACCGATGCCGGGTATGCGGCTGCCGCCGCGAGGCTGCCGAGGGTGCGGTCGAGCGCCGGCCAGGTGCCGAGGTGGAGCGCTTTGATGACCGCAAGCCAGGCGAGCACCGGGACGATGAACTCACCCGCCAAACGTCTCCTCCTTCTCGATCTCCCGGGAAAAGACCTTCTTTAAGAGGTCCATCGACCAGTCGCCGAAGTAGTAGATCGACCCGATGCCCCCGACGAGCGTCACCATGTTCTTGATGAGGTGATCGATGACCGCGATCAGCGTCGCCGTGGCCGCCGGCGTTCCCGCGAGCCCGAAGGTCAGTGCAAGCGCGAGCTCGTAGGTCCCCACGCCGCCGGGGGTGATCGGCACCGCCTTGACGAGGTTGCCGATGACGATAGCGAGGACGACGATGGCGAACGGGACCGGTTCCTGGAACATCAGGACGACCGCGGCGCAGACCAGCACATCGACGAGCCATATGAGGAGCGATGAACTGCTGAGCATGAGGAGGGCCCGGGGGTTGAGGGAGGCCTGTTTCACCTCGTCAAGCATCTTCTGGACGGCGACGACGAACCGGTTCTCAGACTTCATCCTGCCCGACCAGAGGAGCACGATGAAGAAGACGCCTCCCGCGGCGATGGGGACGACGATGACCGTGATGAACCAGTCGGGGACGGCGAGGACGAACGGGAGCGCTATGGCGCCGAGGACCGCGACCATCAGGATATCGAAGACGCGCTCGACGACGATGGACGAGAACCCCTGCGAGTAGGTGGCGTTATCCTCGTGCCTGAGGATAAGCATCCGCACGAAGTCGCCGAGGCGTGCGGGAACGATGAGGTTTGCCGTCTGGGATATGAATATGCAGGCGGTCGCAAACCTGAGGCTTTCCGGGACGCCGAGTCCCTCCAGGATGAACTGGTATCGAAACCCCCGGAGGATCCAGGCAAGAACGCAGATACCGATGGCGGCAAAGAGGAAGGGTATCACTGCATGCTCGAGCGTCAGCAGGAGATTGTCCCATACGCTGTAAAGCATGTAGGCGAGGATCCCGACCGCGACCAGGGTCGGGATGACGATCGTGCTAACTTTCTTCCACATGGAGTTGCCACCAGAGGCGCACGACCGCCGAGCCCATCTCGGCGACGTCTTTTTTGCGCACGGTCGTCCCCTCTCCCTGCTGCCACCGCACGGGGAACTCCCGTATACGGTAGCCGTTCTTCTGTGCCCGCACCAGCACCTCGGTGTCCCAGAACCAGTGGCCTGCGGAGACCGACGGGAGCAGGGGAAGAAGGCGGTCGCGCCGAAACGCCTTGAACCCGCACTGGTGGTCGTGGAGTCTGCTCCCGAGGATCGTCCGGACAAGCATATTGTAGCCGCGGCTCGCGATCTCCCGTCCCCCGCTCCGGGTGATGGTGCTCTCCGCAAGGAGGCGGGATCCGGTCGCGACGTCGCAGCCGTCCCGGATGGCGCCGACCAGTTCGGGGAGGTGCTGCATATCGGTGGCGAGATCGACGTCGTAGTAGCAGACGATCGATCCTTTCGCCGCGGCAAACGCGCGGTTGAGCGCCCGGCCCCGCCCGAGACGCTCGTCGGCGTGGAGCAGGCG
>MPOY01000624.1 GCA_001896715.1 Methanoculleus sp. EBM-46 | reverse complement strand
TGTGAAGAGCGTGAAGATCTTGACTTTTTAACCTGTAACCTCTGGTGCGAGAGAGGGAGAAACTGAAGAGATGAGATCCCGTATAGGAGCATTACGGGATGACACGGGATGACAGCTCCCTTACGTCATGCCGGACCTGATCCGGCATCTCCGTCCTTCGAAAGAGCGGGAAGAGCGAGATCCCGTATAGGTTCATTACGGGATGACATGGGATGACAGTCTTACTCCCTTCCCGTCATTCTGAGCTTGACTCAGAATCACGGTTTTCTAAGGGGTGGATCCCGGGTCGGAGCCCGTGATGACAGCTCCCTTACGTCATGCCGGACCTGATCCGGCATCTCCGTCCTTCGGAAGAGCGGAAGAGCGAGATCCCGTATAGGAGTATTACGGGATGACAGGATGGGGGCGGTTAACGGGATGGCAACCCCTTATGGTCATCCTGATATGCTCCTGGTCAGGATCCCGGTCTTCGCGAAAAGGATCCCGTCCTTTCCTCCCTTCCCGTCATGCCGGACCCCGATCCGGCATCTCCGTCCTTCGAAAGAGCGAGAAGAACGAGATCCCGTATAAGAGCATTACGGGATGACAGGATGGGGGCGGTTAACGGGATGGCAACACCCTCACGTCATCCTGACATGCTCCTGGTCAGGATCCCGGTCTTCGCGAAAAGGATCCCGTCCTTTCCCCCCTTTCCGTCATGCCGGACTCTGATCCGGCATCTCCGTCCTTCGAAAGAACGAGAAGAACGAGATCCCGTATAGGAGCACTACGGGATGACAGGATGGGGGCGGTTAACGGGATGGCAACCCCTTAAGGTCATCCTGATATGCTCCTGGTAAGGATCCCGGTCTTCGCGAAAAGGATCCCGCCCTTTCCCCCCTTTCCGTCATGCAGGACCCCGATCCGGCATCCCGGTCTTACCCACAACGCACAACCCACCACGAGCAACAGTTCTCACAGGGAGGAGGGTGTACACTTAAGAAGAGGCTGGAGACGACAGGTTGGATTTAAAAGCCCGGTTTTATTGATCTGTCATACCTCTGACCCCGGACCTCTCACCACTGCTCTATTAACACAGGAGGAAAAGATGAACGATTTTTGCAAGATCTGCGGCTCGCCCACCGTAGAGATGCTCCACAAGAAGTTCCGGTTGAAATACTACTACTGTCACGAATGTGGGTTCATCTCGAAGGATGAGAGCTCGCTTATTCCGCCGGAAAAGGAGCTTGAGATCTACAGCAGACACAACAACAGTATAGATGATCCACGTTATGTAGCATATTTCAAGAGGTTCATAGACGAAGCGGTGACTCCTTTCTGCAGGGGAAAGAGAGGTCTTGATTACGGCAGCGGCCCGTCTCCCGTGCTGGCCACAATTCTGGAGAGGAACTACGGCTTTTCGATGGACATTTATGATCTCTTCTTCTCGCCTGTCATGATTTACGAGGGGAAGGTCTACGACGTGATAACCTCGACGGAAGTGATCGAACATCTGGAGAATCCGCTCGAGCATTTCGAAATCTTCAAAAATAGTATGGGGGAGGGAAGTGTTCTATCGATAATGACTCTCTTTCACCCCGAAAGCGAGGAGGAGTTCCTGAACTGGTACTATATGAGGGATATGAGCCATATCTCTTTCTATACTCCGCAAACGATGAGGGTCATTGGAGAAAAGACCAATCTGGAGGTTATCTATACAGATAATCTGCGCTATACGACGTACGTACAGAAAAGAAACACCACCGGTTGAGTCCCGGACCCGGCCGGTAAAATATTCTCCGGACACTCTTGTGTTTCTCGATCCGACGGATTTTTCGCGTTATTGCCTGTCGACGCATCAGGTGAGGCTGTCGATTATTTTTGCCAGTTCTTCGCCTGATTTCTGCAGCGCCGCTTCCACTTCTTTGTAGTTCTTTCCAAGCTGTACGCCCTTGAAGGCCTTGGTTCCGATCACCTGGCCGCCCAGTTTTTTCACCTTACTGGAGAAACGCGCCATGGCTTTTTCGTTGGTTTCACCGGCTCCGACGCCCACGAGAAAGAGTTTTTTGCCACCGATACCGGCATTTTTTATGAACGTGTTCATCTGGGCCGAGGGGTGCCAGGCGTAGATGGGCGTCAGCAGTACCAGGAGATCGACGTTTTTTATGTCCGGCAGTGGCTCTTTGAGAGCCGTCCCCCGACCGAGTATCGAGGCGGAAGCGGGAGCGGATTTTCTCTTTTCTCTGTCTTCCAGTTTGCAGAGTTTGAAGCCCGACTTTTCGGAAAAGTTTTTTGCAATTACTTCCGTCGATCCGGTGAAGCTATAATACACAGCCGTTCCGGTCATCTAATGAACCTCCCTCTTTCAGGAATCTTCCTCTCGAGAAGACCCCGCTTATTTCAAGTTCGTCGTTCAGGATCAGGAAATTGGCCTTTTTGCCTTCCTTTATGAATCCCAGACCGGACGAGTCGAGTTTGTAGAAACGCGAGGGGTTGGATGTGAAGGGCATTAGAGCCCGTTGGATTTCGAGTCCGTGTTCTTTCACGAGACTCACAAAGGTTTTTCTGAGCGTATCGACAGGACCGGATCTTATGCCGATCAGATTCTTCTGCTCGTCGAAGATGGGCATCGAGCCGAGTCCGTCTGAGGAGACACAGAACCTTTCGAAGTTGTAACCGCGAGAGTGTAGATCGGCCAGGATATGGGCGGTACGATTTTCGTCGGCGGTGAAGTCTATGTAGCCGTCACGCTCCTTCACCCAGTTCAGGCCTTCGGCCAGGAGTCTTTCGGTGCGGTCTATGTGGGTCGGGATGATCTGCTTCGGATTCAGCGCCCCATCGTCGGTGGCCTCCAGGAGCGGCTTCAAACCGGCCTGGGCGTCGCCCATGTGGAGAACCGTCACCCCGGATTTGTCCGAAAGCATCCCGGCAACCCTGGCGTCCATGGCCATTCGCTGGAGCTCTGTAGCGGTTATATTGCTGCTTCTGTGATCGGAAACGGCCACCTCTCCCACCCCGATTATCTCGGGTACCAGAACTATATCCTTCATCACGTCGCCGGTGAGAGTTTTGAGCGGGTACCTGTAGGAGCCCGTGAGCATGAAGGCATTGAGTCCTTTGTTGTTGAAGTCGCGGACTTTGGCCAGTAACGAGGCGTGGTCCCTGGTGATGCCGTCGGTGCCGAGCATGCCGACCACCGTGGTAGTCCCGACATCTACGAACTGTCCGGCGAAGCCCTCGGGAGTTCTGGTGGAGAAGCCGCCCTCGCCGCCGCCCCCTATGAGGTGTGTGTGGCCGTCGACGAAACCCGGTACGGCTATCATGCCGGTCCCGTCGACCAGTCTTCCGCCCATTGAAAGTATGTCGCTCGAGGGTATGTTTTCTGAGATCTTGAGTATCTCTTCGCCACCGACGAGTATGTCCATGTTTCCGATCGGCCCGGGCGAGTAAACGCTTATATTTTTTATGAGTAAAAGCATCTGATTCACCTCCGGCGATAGATAGTTACGGACGGGCCTTGAGAAGCTTTTCGAGATTGTCGAAAGTTTCGTCTTCGAGAAGGTAGTAGTTCTTCTTCAGGGCTACTTTCTGGTAAGCTTTCAGGAAGGCCACGGTGTCGCCGACGGTTTTCACGAGGTTTTCCTTTCCGAACTCGTTCTCTATTTCGATGGCCATTTTCATGCCGATGGGCGCGAGACTGCCCGTGGTGAACCAGCTGCGGGACATGAGAGCGCGGGCCTCCCTGTCGGTGATGACTCCCCCGGCGAGGTTCAGGAAGACCTCCTGAAGGAGCTCGAGATGTTTCTCGAACTCGGCCATGATTTTGGTTCTGGTCAGGGCTATCCTTTTCAATGAGGGGATTTTCGAAGCGTCGTTGACG
>MPOY01000301.1 GCA_001896715.1 Methanoculleus sp. EBM-46 | reverse complement strand
GGCCGACGGCGAATACCTCAAAGAGCACTTTCAGCCCCGGTCGTGGGAGTGGATCGATCGCACGATGTTCGTCTGCCGTGAACGGTCCCTCTCGCTCGATGGCCAGCGCCTGATCTCACGGGAGGTGATCACCGACGTCGACAAGGGCGTCGTGGCCGACCAGTTCTACGCCGAACGCCTCTACACCCGCGATGCGCTCCGACAACTCCTGGAACGGGCCGGGTTCTCCCGTATCGCCTTCCACGAGATCGCAACGGAATCACAGCGAAACCAGGACCTCGGCATGATGGAGCGGCGCCACATCGTCACCGCAGCAATCAGGAAAGAGTGGGCGAAGGCAAAGGCGAAGGGGCAGGAGAGGGCAAAACACGTCGCGGTGATGCTCGGCGACCCGACCAAGGCCGACGCCCTGAAACCGTCCTGCGTCTTTGACGACGACGATTTCTACACCATCGACCAGATGAAGGCGGCGCTCCGGGAACTCAAAGGTTACCGGTTCACCTACCTCTGCAAACACGACACCATGATCCCGGACCTCACGAAACTGAAGGGTAAGGTGGACTACATATTCAACCTCTGCGACGAGGGGTTCAACAACGACCCACGAAAAGAGCTCCACGTACCGGCTCTCCTGGAGATGCTCGACATACCCTACACGGGATCCGCACCGCAGTCGCTTGCGTTCTGCTACGATAAATCGCTCGTGCGCGGCATCGCAAAGGAGATGGGGATCCCGGTGCCCGATGCCTGCTTCATCACCCCGGGCGACCGCACCTACGATGTCGGGATGAAGTTCCCGGTGATCGTCAAGCCGAACTCAGGCGACTCCTCCTACGGCATCACGCAGAGGAGCATCGCCCACACCATCGAGGAACTCTCCGATATCATCAGCTCCCTGCGGACGACGCTCGGGTACAGCCAGTCGCTCCTTGTCGAGGAGTTCCTCACGGGCAAAGACATCAGCGTCGGCATCATCGGGAACCCGTCGGGCTACTACACGGTGCTCCCCATCACCGAGGAGGACTACTCCGCCCTGCCCCCGGAACTCCCCCGGATCTGCGGCTACGAGGCAAAGTGGCTCCCCGACTCGCCGTACTGGAAGATCGTATCGCGGCCGGCAAACCTCCCCGAGGAGACCGAGAAGGTGGTCGTGCGCTGCTGCCTTGCCCTCTTCGAGCGCCTGGAGTGCCGCGACTACTGCCGGTTCGACTGGCGCCTGGACGAGCACGGCAACCCGAAACTCCTCGAGGTCAACCCGAACCCCGGGTGGTGCTGGGACGGCCACCTTGCAAAGATGGCGAAGTATGCAGGGCTCTCTTATCCCGATATGCTCGGGCGGGTCCTGAAGGCAGCAGAAGAGCGGTTCGGCATGGACCAGGAGACAGGTGCGCGGGAGGCGGAGGCAAAGACCGTTCCGCTCGACTTCTCCCGGCAGGAGGCCTGATTACCTTTTCCGGGAGAATGCAGGCCACTGCATCCTCCCGGTCGTCTTTCCTATCCCACGCCGATCGCGTTGCAGGCGACCGGTACCCATCAGTATATAATATCCTCCGGCGCATAGATCATAAATTATGGCCGATGAATCGTACCGGACCGCAACGGTCCAGGGCAGAGAGGTCCCCTACGATCCGGAGCAACTCCGCAAGATCAGCGAGCACCCCTGCTACTCCGACAAAGCATGCCACGCCTTTGGACGGTGCCACCTCCCCGTCGCCCCGAAGTGCAACATCCAGTGCAACTACTGTGTGCGGGACTTCGACTGCGTGAACGAGAGCCGGCCGGGCGTGACGAGCAAGATTCTCACACCGGAGGAAGGCCTCGACCTGGTCAGGAAGGTCGTCAAGGACTATCCGTTTGTGAAGGTGATCGGCATCGCGGGACCGGGCGAACCGCTTGCAAACCCCGAGACGTTCGAAGCGCTCAGGCTGGTTCACGAGGAGTTCCCGCACCTGATCATGTGCCTCAGCACGAACGGCCTCATGCTCCCCGAGTCGATCGATGAACTGGCGAAGTACGACGTCGGGAACGTGACGGTGACGCTCAGCGCCATCGATCCGGCGATCGGGGAGAAGATCTACTCCTGGGTCGAGTACAAAGGGAAGAAGTATCGCGGGCGCGAGGCTGCGGAGCTCCTCCTCTCCCAGCAGTTGAAGGGGATCGAGATGGCGGTCGCAAAGAAGATGTTCGTCAAGATCAACACCGTCTACATACCCGGGATCAACGACGAGCATATCCCCGCGATCGCAAAGAAAGTCGGCGAGATGGGAGCGTTCACCTTCAACGTCATACCGCTCATCCCGCAGTATAAGTTCGCCGACATCACCCCCCCGACGGCAAAGGATAAGCGGGAGATGCAGGACCGGTGCGCCCCGTTCATCAAGCAGATGCGCCACTGCGCACGCTGCCGGGCGGATGCGATCGGGAAGTTAGGCCAGGACGTGCAGTCCTGCGTCTACCAGCAGATGAAGGATGAGAAGGCAGAATAACCAACTTTTTTTCGGCCGGCCATGAGGACGATCGAACTCCGGCCCGACCAGCCGCTCGACCTCGACCTGACGCTCTCCTGCGGGCAGGCTTTCCGCTGGGAGAATGTGGACGGGTGGTGGCGGGGCGTCGTCGACGGTCGGGCCGTCCGGATACGGCAGGACGCAGACCGGCTCACGTTTGAGGGGGCGGATGCGGCGTTCGTCCGCGACTACCTCCGGCTCGACCAGGACCTTCCCGCCATTCTCGCATCGATCGACCGCGACCCGGTTATAGGCGCCGCCGTCCGGGAGTGCCGCGGCCTCCGCCTCGTCCGGCAGCAGCCGTGGGAGTGCCTGGCCTCCTACATCTGCGCCACGAACACGAACATCCCGGCGGTGAAGCGGCGGGTCGCCCTGATGGCAGAGCGCTACGGGAGACCGACCGACGGGCCGTCCGGCATGACGTACGCGTTTCCGGAGCCGGAGGCGCTCGCAGAGGCTTCACGCACGGATATATGGGACTGCAAACTTGGTTACAGGACGGATTATATCTGCGAGGCCGCCCGCTTCGCAAGCGAGAACCCCGGCTGGGCGGAGCGAATCGCGGCCCTTCCCTTCGAGGATGCGCGGCGGGCGCTGATGGAGTTTAAGGGCGTCGGGCCGAAGGCGGCGGACTGCGTGCTCCTCTTTGCGTTCGGGTTCTTCGAGGCGTTCCCGGTCGACGTCTGGATACGCCGGATCGTGGCGGAGACCTACCTCTCCGACCTTGCAGGCCGGAGTTGCACCCCGGCGGAGTACGAACGGATCCGGCGATTTAGCCGCGACTACTTCGGGGAGTATGCCGGGTATGCACAGGAGTACCTCTACTG
>MPOY01000061.1 GCA_001896715.1 Methanoculleus sp. EBM-46 | reverse complement strand
GCACCTCCTCGAGTATGTAGATCGAGTCGGCGATGAGGGAGAGCATCCGCGACAGCTCGCGGCGGTGGGCCGCCGAGGCCCGGATCCGGTCGTAGTCCTCGCCGCAGGCGAGGTAACGCAGAACGGTGAACGTCGAGTGGAACGACTCAAGGAGCATATCGTAGTGCTCCCGGATACCGGGGTCGATCGCCTCGAGCATCCGTTTCAGGATGTACGCAAACTCCGGGGGGAAGGCGTAGACGACACTGCCGGTTCCCGCTCCGTCGGGGTCGCAGGCGTGGGCGAGGACAGCACACCCGGCGGCCCTGAGGCGGGCGGCAAACCGCTCGCACTCTTCAAAGAGCGCGGGGTTGTTGTTGAGGAGGAAACCGATGAAGGTCTCCTCGGTGCGGGGGAGCGATGAGGGGAAGGTCTTGTTGACATACGATCCCCTCACCGTTCCCGCGAGGAGGACCGGGACGATCTCGTGGGTCTCCCGGGCGAGCGCCCCAAGATCCAGCGCCTGGATACGGGCCTCCGCGAGCGGCCGGGCGATCGCTTCTCCGGCAGAGGTCACCCGTACCAGCGTCGTGGCATGCCGGGAGGAGGACTCGATGAGACCGACCTCTGCGAGCACGAAGAGCGGTCCGGACGTATACGCGTAACAACTCTGCTCGACCACGCCCGTCCCCTCTCCGCGGGGCGGCGAGGCGTTCTGGGCGATGTAGATGTAGAGGAGCGTCTCGACGATGTCGCGGATCTCCTGCGTCTTGAACTCTCGCAGGTATTCGACGACGCCGGGGGGAAACGACGCTATATCTACATCGCCCATGGCTTTCAGTGCTTCGGTAATATCTCCTGACACGGGTTCACCAGCGGATGCGTTCTTCGCCGGCATGTTCCGGATACCGGCGCGGCGCGGGTCTTGCGGTTACCGCTTCAGTAAAGCGGTTGGTTGAGATAGGTTTGGCGTGTGAGGTATTAAACATAGGCAGTTTTTAGCACATTTCGGGGCTAAAACCCGAATATCCGCGGTCTCCGTGACAGTCCGGGGTGGATTGCCGGGAGCGCCTCACCCTCCGTTCCGCAAAACCGCATCGTTATCCGGATGCGAGCTTGCACGGGGTCCTCCGGGGGATGGATCAGAGCAATCCAGGGCCGCACCGCATCTCCACGACCTTTCGGACCGGGGTCTCCGTTCTCCGGAAACCCCGGCCGGCGCGGTATGTCCGCTCTCTCCCGGCGATGCCTTTCTCCCCTCGAAACTGCCGAGAAACCTTTAAAACCGGCCAATCATTTGTATAGCGAATTTTTTATATTTTAAAATTATATATATCAGTAGTCAAGGTGGATCCCCCGTGATTGCCCTTACCAAACAGCAGCGAGTGGGTGTCCTCATCACCCTTCTTGCCATATCGGTCTTCCTGACCTACTACTTCCATGCCGTCCTCATGCTCGGGACCGTCTTCTCGCATTTCTTCTACGTCCCGATCATCCTGACCGCACTCTGGTGGGAGAAGCGGAGCGTGCTGGTCGCTCTCTTCCTCGGCGGGCTCGTCGTTGTGAGCAGCCTCCTCTACAGGCCGGATATCCTGACATTGAACGATTATGGGCGCGCCCTGATGTTCGTCCTCATCGCCCTCGTCGTCGCCTCCCTCTCCGGGCAGCTCAAGAGGCGGGAACGGGAGGTGGAGAAAGAGAGGGATCTCGTCCGGCACTACCTCGACGTGGCGGGCGGCCTCTTCGTCGTCATCAACGCCGATCACACCATCCGGCTCATCAACCGCCGAGGTTGCGAGTTGCTCGGCTACTGCGAGGAGGAGCTGCTCGGGAAAGACTGGTTTGCAACCGTTGTCCCTGAAGCATATCAAGAGGCGCGGCGAGAGATCTTCGATGCCGCGATCGCCAGCGGCACCGCGTACCCCGATCCACGGGAGAGCCCGGTCGTCACCCGGAGCGGGGAGGAGCTCATCCTCGCATGGCAGGATACGGTGCTCACCGGCAATGACGGCAGACCGGTCGGGATCATCGGTTCAGGCTCCGATATCACCGGCCGCATCCGGGTGGAAGGGGAACTGCGGGCAGCCCACGAGGAGGCAAACCTCTACCTGGATATCATGGTGCACGACATCAACAACGCAAACGCCGTCGCCCTCGGCTACACCGATCTGCTCACCGATATGCTGGAGGGGAAGGAGAGAGAGATGACCTTGAAACTCAGGGGCGGGGTCAACAGGAGCATCGAGATCATCCAGAACGTCTCGACGCTCCGAAGATTGCGCTCCAGCGAGACGGTGACGAGGCCCGTCGACCTCGACGCCGTCATCAGGGCCGGAATCGCGCACCATCCCGATGCCGGGATCATCTACGAGGGAAGACCCGTCGAGGTCATGGCCGACGATCTCCTCGCGGAGGTCTTCGCAAACTTCATCGGCAACGCGGAGAAGTTCGGGAATCCCGGCGTCGAGGTCGTCATCCGGGTCGAGGAGAGTGATGGGGCGGTCGAGGTCTCGGTCGAGGATACGGGACCCGGCGTGCCGGATACGGTGAAACCTCTCCTCTTCACCCGCTTTGTGCGGGGCACGAACAGGGGGAGCGGGAAAGGGCTCGGGCTCTACATCACGAGGATGCTCATCTCACGCTACGGCGGCCGGATCCGGGTCGAGGACCGGGTGCCGGGCCACCCGGAGGAAGGGGCGGCGTTCCGGTTCACCCTGCCCCGCCCCGACCGGCCGTGGGAGCCGCAGCCGGCCGTAAACCCGGTGGCGGTCACCCCCAGACCCTGACCGGATCGATGGCGGCATCGATGATCAGGTCAAAGTCAAAGGCGTCGAGCCAGCCCGCTTTCTCAAACATCTGCATGAAGCAGATACCCACGACCTTTGCGCCGGTATGGGCGCCGACGACCGCCCGCACCGCCTCTTTTGTGACCGGGACGCCCGGCATGGCAAGCCCGCCCATCAGGACGACCACTTCTGGGTCGACGCGGGCTGCGTCACCGGAGACCTGCATGCCGACGCCCCCGACCGGGCGGATAATCTTTGCCGCCGTCTCATCCACGTAGGGCACATAGACCTGCTCGACGGGGAGGTCGCGGACGGCAAACCCCAGGAGTTCGATGAACGGGGTGCAGGTGCCGGGGCAGCCGTAATAAACGACCTGGTCGCCCGCACCGGGCTCCAGCCCGCGGAGGTAGGCCTTGAACGGCCGGAGCATACCGGGGACGCCGGAGAGTTGTTCTTTGAGTTCCAT
>MPOY01000653.1 GCA_001896715.1 Methanoculleus sp. EBM-46 | reverse complement strand
TAGAAGGCGTTGAAGAGGTCGGCGAGCTCGCGGGCATACGAGGCGAGCAGGTGCGGGCGAAGCTCCGTCACGGTCTGCTCGACGACGACGGGGAACCGGGCAAGGTGCCGGGCAAGCGCGACCTCGTGCTCCGTCTCGTAGTGGTATGCCGGCATCGAGACCGCTCCTGCCTTATCGAGTATGCTGCAGGCGCGGGCGTGGGCGTACTGGATGTAAGGGCCGCTCTGCCGCTCGAAGTTCAACGCTTCCCGCCAGTCAAAGACCGTGCTCTTCTCGGGGGAGACCTTCACGATATCGTAGCGAATGGCGGCGACGGCGACCGATCCCGCGATGGCCCGCCGCTCCCCTTCGGGGAGCTCCGGCCGACGGACGGTCACCTCGTCGTATGCCTTCGCGGTCACCTCCTCGATCAGCTCGTCCGCCGAGACGAACTTGCCCGCCCGGGTGCTCATCGAGCCCTCGGGGAGGGAGACGAACTCGAAGTAGACGATATCGGGCGGCTGTTCGCCGAGAAGCTCGAGGGTGGCCCGGAGCTGGGCGCCGATCAGTTTGTGGTCCGCTCCGAGAATATCGATCATCCGGTCGAAGTTGCGCGCCTTCCAGGTGTGGT
This sequence comes from Methanoculleus sp. EBM-46, assembly GCA_001896715.1. GTDB lineage: Archaea > Halobacteriota > Methanomicrobia > Methanomicrobiales > Methanoculleaceae > Methanoculleus. Next base: position 617 of record MPOY01000653.1, on the reverse strand, counting down.
AGGCAAGGTCGCGCGTGCTGTAGACCGACGTGCCGTCGCTCCTCCGGAGGATGTACTTCTTCTCGAAACCCTGCTCCGAGAGGTCGACCCAGAGGATCTCGTCTTCGTGGGCCTGCGGCAGGCGCCTGACCCGCTCGACGATCCGGTCCACATCGCCTATCCGGACGAAATCGCTCTCCCAGACGAACCGGTCGTGGCGGGCGTTCAGGGCGGCGAGGGTCGCTTTGATGCCTTCCGCGCAGAGGGAGACGGCCGCCCGGAACTTCCTGACGGTCTCTGCATCGCCGCGCTCCACCTGCTGCATGAGGCGGTCGATCTCCTCCGTGATCTCCGGGTTCTCCCGGATCGCCCGGTTCGCCGCGACGTAGACCCGGGCGACGTAATGGTCCGCCTTCTCACTCCCCCCGCGGGCAAGGCCGAGGTGGTCGAATCCCCAGGAGACGATGGCGATCTGGCGGCCCATATCGTTTAAGTAGTACTGCGCCTCGAGCGGGTATCCGGCCTTCCGGAACGCCCGGACCAGGGTATCCCCGATGACGGTGTTCCTGATGTGACCGACGTGGAGCGGACCGTTCGGGTTTGCGCTCGTGTGCTCGAGCACCACCCGTTCGGTGCGG
>MPOY01000022.1 GCA_001896715.1 Methanoculleus sp. EBM-46 | reverse complement strand
TTTTTTTAGGGTGTTTTCTCAACCTGACCACCACTCTCTCTTCCCCGGATTTCAGGGGTTGGTCGAGCTGGATTGTCATGTCATCGATCAGTCTTCCGTTGACTTCTACCGGCATTGCCCCACTCCATGGTTCACTATTGCCGTCGGGAAAGTAAAGGTTCTTCGCTCTTGTGTGCGGGGGCCTGATGCCCCCGGCCGGCAACCAACCGGAGTTCCATCTCGAAGAGCCCCTTCTTCTTAACGCTGCTCCGGGCTAGGTCCGTGAGTCAGGCGTGGCGGATGGCGTGCGAATGAGTCGGTTTCGTCATCCGGGGTTTCAAGGCGGCGTAGCTACTCTCAGCCGTCCGGGTGCTCAGCCGCCGGGGTTCAGCCCATAGACCGAGAAACAGGTGAGAAAGGTGTGGGTGATGGGGGCCGGGCTTGAACTCTTCAAAGCGGGCAAGACAGCCACCCGGATACGTCGGTCAGTATTATCACCACAAAGGGAGATGCTATTCTGTCGGTGAGATCATGAGGACGTTCACGGCCGTGCTCTACAGGGAAGAGGATATGTACGTCGCGGAGTGCCCGGAGGTCGGTACTGTCAGCCAGGGCAGGACGGTGGAGGAAGCGGTGGCCAACCTCAAAGAGGCAACGGAGCTGTACCTGGAAGAGTTCCCGCTGGAAGACGGGAGAAGGCCGATCATCACGACGTTTGAGGTGTCCGAGGGTGCCCGGGCTTAAACCGGTATCGGGCGAAACCGTAATAAAGATACTCTCGAAACAGTATGGATTTGCCGCCAGCGGGCAATCAGGAAGCCATGTGCGCCTCTCGAAGGAGACACCCAACGGTAAGGTGGGGACGGTCGTCCCGCTGCACAACGAGCTGAAAGATCGGTACACTTCGCAACGTCCTGAAGCTGGCAAAGGTAGATCCTGAGGATTTTGCCCGGTATCTGTGAAAAAGAGTATGCTGCTTCGCAAAAAGGCCGGAGGCGGCGGCCCCTTCACCCACGAAAGGTGAAGGGCCGCGCACCGCGGCCGGGCCACCCTCCTCAGGCGCGGAATGCGCGGTGTTAGTGCACAGACCAGCCGGCGTCGGCCGTCACCGTCGCGCCGTTGATCAGGCTCGACTCGTCTGATGCCGGGAAGAGCGTAGCGTTCGCAATATCTATCGGTTGGCCAGGCCTC
>MPOY01000121.1 GCA_001896715.1 Methanoculleus sp. EBM-46 | reverse complement strand
ACTTTTTGGGGAACTTTTTGGGGAACTTTTTGGGGAACTTTTTGGGGAACTTTTTGGGGAACTTTTTGGGGAACTTTTTGGGGAACCTTTCTCCGAACCTTTCTCCGAACCTTTCTCCGAACCTTTCTCCGAACCTTTCTCCGAACCTTTCTCCGAACCTTTCTCCTCCTTTCGGTGAACTGTGACGGTGAAAAGATCGCCCTCTTGATCGTCGGTGAACTCGATATCCGGCCAGTCTTCGAGAGCCCGCTTGATGCCGGAACCGAGGCCGCGGTATGGTAGCAGCCCCTTTGCGACGTACGATGCCAGGATGGGATTCCTGATATTCGAGTTGCCGGTTCGGATCTTCTCCACCGTCAGGTTGTTCGGGAGGTGGCCGGGGCTGATGATCTCGATACGGTCGTCGAAGACGAACAGCCGGATCGGTGCACTGATCAGATAGTCCCGGTGCACCAGAGCATTGACCAGGAGTTCCTCAAAGACCACCGGCGGGATCTCTGGAACCCCGGGGGCGTTGACCCCTTTACCGGCCTGGACCTTGCGCAGATTGCGCATGATAAAGGCCATGGCGCCCTCGAAGATCTCAGGAAATGTCCCTGAGAAATCCTCGGTGTCGATGTATTCGCTTACATGGATGGCATTGCCGGGATAGCGGATGGCTTTGATGACGAACTGAGGTTTGATCCACTCGGGCTTCTCAGCAAAGAGGAGCACCCCGGCCAGATTCAGCACACCGTCATCTGTGGCCAGATTCATGTTTCGCAGGAGCGTTAGCAGTTCTTCAGGTGAATCGGGGTAGGGCTGGTTATAGGTGTCTCGCAGGAAATCCCGGAAGCGCAGCCGGTCCAGTTTGTCGATGCCCGCCCTGGTCGGCAACTCGTCGGCGTGGAAGATATCGACGCTCTGGAAGAGGCGGCGGAGTTCTTCCCTGGAGTTCACCCGCCGTTTGTCCGCTCCGTTTTTGAACCAGATCACCCCATTTCTGTCGAAGTAAGGTTTATCCTGCCCCTTCGGAACGGTGAGTATGATAACAATGCGGTCTTCGCCCACCTGGATGTTCTCTGTCCGCACCGTCAGGGGGCTCTTCACGTGCTGCGAGGCCGCGTTGCTGATGAGCTGGTTGAGTCGATTCACATCCGTGCGCGGCAGGCCCGGTACGGAACCGTCATCCGCCACACCGAGAAACAGCGTGCCCCCTTCGGCGTTTGCGAATGCCGCCATCTCTGCAGCAAGAGCATCGGCATTGGTGACGTCGCGCTTGAACTGGCGGCTGCTGTCTTCACCGGCGGCGAGCAGGATTTTGAGGGTGTCAGGGATCATGGGGGTGCCTCGTTGCGGAAAGAGGGACGGGCCTGGCTTTTCGTTGTCGAATCAAGGTGACGATCATGCTATCTCCTCTCTACCCGTAATCAATTCCGGTACAGAACGAATCACCCATCCATTACCCTTCAACTCTTTTTCGTGTCCAGTTATATTTGATGCCTGACATGCGAAGGCTAATAAGTGCTTTGGGCGACTAAAGGCGACGTGAGCAATTTTCAGGTTCTCTTCGTGATGTTTCATCCCCAACTCACGGGGGTTCCGTTTGCCCTTCAGGAAGTTAATTAGCCGCTTAGCATCTGTTTTTCCATAGTAATCTGTTTCTAGGTATAGCGTTGCAGCATGAGTTTCACCTTTAACAGAGTGAACTGTTCCGACATTTACGATAATCCCATCATCTGAGATGAACTGGTTGATCGATTCTTTTGTATCAGTGTGATTTGGAAAGTCTATCGTATCACAGACAAGGAAAGTTGCATCCCCTTTTATTGGCCATATAGACGTCAAAGCTGTTTTGATAGAGTCTCTGAAATCAATAGCATCAAGATGTGATTTGAGGGCCTGAAGGTAACTGCACGCGATTTGCGAGCAGAACTCATTATAGCCTTTTTCATCCAGAGATTTCCAGTGGTTCTTAGCAGTATGTGGGGTATAAGATCGGTTGAATTCTTCAGTTTTAATCCCTGCATCACTAAGAGCGTGAACGATGCCTTGTAGAATGATCTCTGAAAAACATTTCAAGCATTCCAGATTTGCTATTTGGATTGCGTATGCGGCATAGGAGATCAGGTTAGAAAATTGCTTGCTGGATGATTTCTGAAACCCAGTGAATTGGGGAAAGTATGTTGGGATGCATAATTTTTCTTTAGCAGTATTATCCTTCCCTACCCACCCGATTGCATAATATGTATCTTCAGGCAACCTGAGTGAAGAGATCAGCCCTACAAAAGCACGAATTACTTGGTGCTCCTCTCCAGGTAAAAAAGCGATGATCTGTGGCGGACAAGATTTTCGTGATTGGCAGGCTCTAAGTGAAATATCGTCCTGAAGTCGCACCGAACTTAATATTCTCGAAAGAGTATCGCCGCAACGTTGAGAATCCGAGAAGCGGAGTGGGGATTTTGGCGACCAAATCATATTGCTTCCCGTAGTTGAACCAAAAATGGCCTGATTGGGGTCGCCTATGCGCTGAATAATGAGTTTATCTGGCTGGAATACGGCGTCCAACACACGGAACTGATGTTCATACGTATCTTGAGCTTCGTCAAGGAAAACCATGCAAAAGCGATCTTGGAATGCCTTATGAATCGTTGGAATGAAATTAAGATATCTCAACGCGATAGAATATGCGTCATTATAACTTAGGAAACCTCTCACCAACACTTCCTTTCTAATCTCATTGATCTTCTGATACGTGGGGGTATTTTCACCCAGTTTATTTATTGGCTCATCCAGATTTTTTCCAACCCTCAGCGTTTCTGGGCGGAGCCAGTAGTTACCAAGGGTGCTTAATCCGCCTCTATGTTCCATCCAGCTTTTGAGTTTATAGTCTTTAGAGTAAAGTCTCTCTAGTTCCGAGAAAAAACGGTTATTGTCAATTACAACAATTGGTTTTTGGAATTCAGATCTATAACTTGGCAGTGTCAAAAATTGATCCACAAAACCTTGTATCGTCCCGAAAAAGTTTGGGTATCGGAATAGCGCGTCAGCAGCTGCATGATCTGCTTTTTGTTTAATTTCGTTAATTGCTACATTAGTGTGTGTTAAAACGCAGATGCCACGATTATCCTCAAATGGCATCTTTTTGGCTAATACTAGTATTTTTGCAAGCAACGCGGTTGTTTTACCACTCCCTGGACAAGCAATGACGTCGCGCGAATCCATGCAACGAATGAATGCCCTGCGCTCGTCATCAAAGGATTTGCCTGCTGGAAGCAGTAGTTTCTCTGCATAGGCGATGTCGCCTTCAGTTATCTCAATAGGCATTGTGGGGCTCCCGCGGCTCAGTAACATGATAGATGGCATCGAGAAGATATTGGAGGGTGCAGGCCGCCTGAAGATCGGACTTAACCAATTTTACTGCTCCTTCAACTGCAGTTTTATTATCTAAAGCCTGCGCGAAAGCCTGGGCAGTTATGGCCTTAGATATTTCTTTATCAAGCATTTGGTTCTTATAAATCTCAAAAGCAATTTTTTCATCTTTTCGAGGATCGTCGCCCCAAGTATTTAACCACCTTTTAAAGTCAGACTGAACTACTTTATCGACTTCTTCTGCTTTGCTCTCTTGAGGAATACCACTCTTTGAGTTTGCTACTTTCTCTGCCCATAACATCGAGCGATAGAAATCAGCACGGAACTGCGACGATAGAGCAAGTTCATATTCCAAAGTCCAGTTTGGTGAGATAAATACTTTGATTTCACCATTCTCATATTTCGAAAGGCGATTTTTTCTGTTTATTTTTGCTGTCTCTATCTCTTCCTGCTTTTTCTCACCGTACTCAAGAGGTTTCACATCCATATCGGTGATGAGGGCAATCTTGATCCCTATGGGTTCGCCATCTTGGCGACGGAAAATTTCCACAAAATGCGAGAACGCTGTACTACCAACGTTGACAATTGAAACACCGTAGCGGTGCAACGGTCGATCAATAATTTTTGCGATAGTGGGAATTAGAAGATTTTCAGCATCGCCTTCGACAAGCAACACGCCCCGAGCGAAAAAGAGGTTTGCCTTGGTCGCATCCAAAAATCGGTGGAGATAGTCGTAGTTTTTCTTTTCAAGACCCGTGAAATTACTTCCCATCGGGAATGCTTTGCTGTTTTTGCAAAGGATCAGGTTCTCAAGCGGAATACTCGATCCCATGGTGGTGCTGTGGGTGGTAAGGATATACTGACCCGTTGTGGATTTTTCTTTGAGATAGTAAATCAGGCGAAGTTGGGCCTGTGGGTGCAAATGGGCCTCTAATTCCTCGATCAAGGCAAGTTTCAAGCCAACATTTTCTTCAGATTGTAATAGTAACAACTCTGTCGCCATACATAGGAGGTTAGCCGCCCCAAGACCGGGAGGGTTTACATCGAGTGATAGGGATAAGCGTTGAAGAATGTCAAACAGATCATTTCCAGAAACGGTGACTGAAGGCAAATGAGGTTCATTTTGCGGGAAAAATGCTTCGACATAAGAGTTTAGCGATTTCATCAATTCGCCGGCGCCGAAACTATCATCATTATGGTCGAAGTAATTCTCAATGGCTTCATTTGCCTTATCAAAGATGATCTCCAACTCATGCCTATTCGCACCGTCTTTTTGGAAGAGTTTATGAGCCTTCAGGATTTGGGCGAATCGTGAGCGCCTTCCTGGAGTTAACTCCACATCGGCATCACGTAGAGGCTTAAGGTATGTGGTGCGCAAGAGCGATCGCGCATCACCAGCTATTGGCGCCCCAACTGAATCCTGACCCGCCCGCAAGTCGGTAACGACTCGGTTTCCCGTGTTCCGTGCGGTATAACAAACTTTAAGGACGTAACGTTTGACACCTTCAACATCCTCATAACCAAGCCATTCTAGGAATCGTCCTGCTTCCTGATCTGTAAACCCACGGAAAATGCACTCAATTTTTAATTCTTTTGCCCGCTGTTCGCCTTCTATATGAAAATCGGATTCATCTAGGCGGATCCACTCTCTGCTTTGTGTTCCTAAAGTGTATCGGATTGCATCAACAATCGCTGTTTTACCTGAGTCATTCTCACCGATGAGGACATTCATCCCTTCATGGAATTGAATGGCTACTCCGGGTAGTGAACTCTCAATTGACTCACCATTAATCCCATATTTCCTGAAATTCCATAGTTTCAGTTCTGAAAGATACATGTTACCTGCCTATTTTTGAGAAAAGTCGAGCATCCGACTGTGGCTTCCGGCCGAATATCTGCATTGAAAATCATTAACTCGGCATTGTTCGGCACAGTGAAGGTCATTCTTGCACCTTTTAGTGACTTTTGGAAAGCCAGAGTGGTTGCAGATGGCCTGCCGTCATCTTGTTTTCAAGATGTTTCTTTGATTGTCCTCCCACTGCACATCTGTTCTGGATGAAACCCTCTGCGATGCGCGTTTGTATAGATGGGACAGTCAAGCAAGGCGCAGTCCAACTCATCAGCATCAACATACCGAGAACAGTCAAAACAGATATTTTTGAAAAATTGTATCTCTGCCTGATTGAAAAGAAATGATCTTTTATTTTACATGCTTGAATCATTCAAACGTTCTTTATACTCTTCATAACATTACTTTTACGATTTTATTGCGCGAGACTCGTTTAAGGGTTCAAGAGCAAATCCTATCCCAGATCTACAAATGGTCAATTGATCTTGGAATATTTTATCCATACACGGTTATCTTGTAAAACTAGTGAGGCCATCGCCTAGGGATCTAACATGCGATTAGATAACCGGTAATATCATTTGCGCACTATATAGGGTGGCGTTCTAAGGCAATATGCAAATTGGAGGAGAGTGGTAGAAGTTATGCCACCATGTTCTCAAGGATATTTCTCTGAAGGTTCTGTATCTTTATCAAATGCCAAGTGAGGTGTAACTCTATCTCACAGAGTTGCCTGTGTTTATGTGCAATCATACTCTGTTCTTCCTTCGTCGGAACCTGCATTGATAGATTACCGAACCTGTCTGCACCAAGATGAACAACGGAAGTCGTCTGGCTTGCAATTGCAGCGAATACGCCGAAGTTGAAACAATACTGGAAGTATGCGTAAGCATATTCCGTTGACACCTTTTCACCGGCACGGTAGCGAATCAAGGTATTTTGGAAGCAACAATCCTCTATCGCACCGTCATAAATTGCACACCTTCCGACAAGCTCACGACTCTGTCCTTCGTTGAGGAGGATGTCTCCCTTTTGAAGGCGATATGTTTCAAAATCTTTCTCGTCAAAATCCATTTCTAGGACATCGTCGTAATTAAAGTAGCCGTCGAAGACGTTCGCCACCCGAAGGTAGGGCTTTGCCATTGTCCCTGTTTGATATTTTGGGGCACGTTGCCTTCCGAGTTGGACAAGCCCTGTTTCACGTACCGAGAGGCAGTTGTTGCCATTAGGATTAGCGAATACAGAATGTAGATAGGATCTGCGAAACGCTGCTAATTTCTCAGTCATATTTGCGCATTCGCAATAGGCCTCATCCACCGCCCAAAACACCTCCGCAATACGCCGCTGCTGCTAAGCGGCGGGAGGTCGAACTCGAACTCCGCGAGATGCTTCCAGTTGGTGCGGGGAGAGAGCGAGCCGGCCGAGGTCTCGACCGCATACTGGAAGAACCGCTCGGAGAGGCAGATGAACGGCAGGAGTTCCGGCAAGAGCCGGTTGTCCGCGGGCATAAATACGTAGATGTCGCCCGAGACCACCGCGTCGAATTCGGCCACAGCAACTTTGCGCTGGTATGCCCGGCGCTTGCCGAAGAGCACCTGCCCCGGCCGGCAGCGGCGGGTGAAGGTGGTGCCGTCCGCCACGTTGCCCCACGTGCGGATCTGCAGCGAGCCCGGTTCAAGGTGTTCGAGGCCGATGAACCGCTCGATGCCCACTTCAGCAGGGTCCCGCTCGGTCTCGTTCACGTTCTCGATGACATCGCCGAACCGGACCCGTCTCCACCCCTTCCGGTCGAAGAGCGGGAGGCTTGCCCAACCGGGATTCGGCCGGAGGTCGCCGGGAACCGGCCCGGGCGCGATCATGAGCGACCTCTTCCACGCACGGAGCGCCTTTCACCGTCGAGAGCCCCGAGGATCTGCGTAACTTCCGTGGTGACTTCCGTGGTGACAGAGGTGTTCCAGAACGATCTCACGCCCGCCTTCGGCATCCCGGCGATAGTGGGGGCTGGCCCGATAGGTATCTGACGATTACAGGTTCCGCTCTGACGATTCTCTGACGATTCGTCCCTCATCTCCCCCTGGACGTAACCGAGCAAGCGTCCGCGGCCCTTCCCGGTGACTGACCACATCGACGGGCCAAAATTCCGCGTTGCCGTGTCGCGGGTGACGTCCACGGTGAAGCCGGCCAGTCCGGGCTCTTTCCGCACCGGGCCGGCGAAGATACACCGATCGCAGTTCATCGACGCACCTCAAAGAGAGCATCCAGCGAGCGCCGGACCTCGGCGAAACTCTCCGCCACGCCGACAATGCATCGGGAAGCGATGCTTCCCCATACTGTGCCGATTCCTCGCAGTCCATCGCCGCCGGCTGCGCAACGTAGAGCGGGATGCTCAGGTTTCCATCGCTGGCCCGGATCTCCGGAAGCGTCGCCACGTACGCAAACCCCGCCTCGTTCGAGAACGCCCGGTAAGCCCCGACGATCCGCTCGATATGCTCGTCGGTGAGGAAACTCTGCGCCCGTTCCCGGGTGACCTCGTTGACAGCGTTGATGAAGAGGATCCTGCCCCGCCGCTCCTCGGGCTTTCTCGTCCGGCAGACGACCACGCACGCCTCCATCGGCGAGTTGTAGAAGAGGTTCGGCCCGAGCCCCAGAACGCACTCGATCAGGTCCGCCTCGATCAACCTGCGCCGCATCTCCGCCTCCTCCTGCCGGAAGAGGACACCGTGCGGGAAGAGGATTGCGCACCGACCGGCCGGTCTCTTCGTCCATGCTCGCCAGAATGTGCTGCCAGAAGGCGTAGTCGGCCCGGCCCTGCGGCGGCGTCCCGAAGACGTTTCGCCCCCAGGGGTCGGCGGCGAAGGCGGACCGGTCCCACTGCTTGATGGAGTAGGGCGGATTTGCCAGGACCACGTCGAACCGCTGCAGGCGGTCGCCTTCCACGAATCTGGGCGCAGAGAGGGTGTCGCCGCGCACGATCTGGAACTCCTCGATGCCGTGGAGGAAGCAGTTCATCCGGGCGATGGAGGAGGTCATCAGGTTCCGTTCCTGGCCGTACAGGCGAACATTGCGCCACTCCAGCCCCCGGGAACGGAGGTGGGCGATGGCGGAGAGGAGCATCCCCCCGGAGCCGCAGGTCGGATCGTAGATCGTCTCGCCCGGTTGCGGCTCCAACATCTCGGTCATGAGGTGGACGACGGTGCGGTTGGTGTAGAACTTGGCCGCGGTATGGCCGGAGTCGTCGGCGAACTTCTTGATCAGGTACTCGTAGCCGTTCCCGAGTTCGTCCTCGGGCAGATTGGCGATGGTGAGTTCGAGCGAGGAGAAGTGCTCGATGAGGTCACGGAGCATAGCGTCGGAGAGCCGGTCTTTGTTCGCCCATTGCGCGTCGCCGAAGATGCCGTAGAGCGTATCCGGATTCGCCGTCTCGATACACCGCATTGCTTTCTGCAGAGCCTGGCCGACGTTTGTCGTCACCGTGCGGAGATCGTTCCAGTGGCACTCATGAGGGATCTGGAACCGATAGTTCTGCGGAAACCGGGCATATTCTTCATCGCCCCCGGATTCCGCGAGAGCTGCCCGGTACTCCTCATCGTGGACGTCGGAGATCCGTTTGAAGAAGAGCAGCGGGAAGATGTAGGTCTTGAAGTCGGCCGCGTCGACAGGCCCACGCAGAATATTGGCGGCCTCCCAGAGATGTGATTCAAGTTAAGCGAGTGATGTTGTCGTGGTGTCCATGGTGCGACCTCAAGAGAACTGTGCAAGGAGAGAACTGTGCAAGGACTGCGGGGAGAAAGCCGGCTATCTCTCTCAGATTCCGCCCTATCCTCTCTCCGGTCGTTGCAGCGCAGTAAGTATCAATTTTAGATCGGGACTATATTAACCTACCATTTTTCTGTATCCTCGTATCTCTTGATTTCTCCAATTCTAAAATTGCAAGGGGCCTTCTCGCTTCATCTTCCGGCCTCTTACTCCATAGCGATGAACCGAACCCGCATAGCCGCGATCGTACATCGCCGCCGGATCTCTCGCACCGGTTGTGCGGGTTTTCTGGAGGTCCTCCTTAAAAAGAATACCTGCCGGCGCATCGAACACCTCATATGGACGCTCCGGCCCCGGGCAAGCGAGGACACGGTATGAACGGCAGCACGCCAATCCTGGCTCTCGTATTCGCATGCGGTCTCCTTGCAGGGTTCGGCATATACGCAGCCATATCCTCCAGCCCGGGAAATACTGCTCTCTACACGGCCGGTGCCCCGGAGCCGATCGGGCCGTACAGCCAGGCCGTGCGGTGCAGCGACTATGTCTTTACATCGGGGCAGATCGGTCTTGACCCGACCGCCGGCACCCTCCCCGATACTGTCGCCGGCGAGACTGCCCAGGTGATGGAGAACCTGCAGGCCATACTTGCCGAAGGCGGCCTCGACTTCCCCGACGTCGTCCAGACCCGGATCTACCTCACCGACCTCGCGGACTTTGAGACGGTCAACGCCGTCTACGCCGGGTACTTCGAGGAGCCCTATCCCGCACGGTCGACGGTGCAGGTCGCCGGCCTCCCGAAAGGGGCACGGGTCGAGATCAAGATGGTCGCGAGGGTGCGATAACCCATACTGAAAAGAGTTTGTGTATTGGGTTCAGGGGAGGACTATGTTAAAGTCCGGGACGAAGGTGTCGAACATTCCCATCATACGGATAAACGCATCCACATCCCCTGAAACAGTAGCAATACTCAGCAGCTTCTCTTTTAATGGCCTGGCCTGGAGCAGATACTCCGTCAACGCAGCTCGTTCGCCCGAGATAGTCGCAGTAGCATTGTCATCATAGGCTCCCACCCATGCATGGAGAACGGAGTTCTTCACCTGAACAACTGCCGTGGTGTTGCCTCTCGGTGATTCCATGATGATGTTAACCCGGATATCTTCCCCGCCGGCTCTCTCCGGGTTCAGCCGGATTGCAAGATATTCATAGAGCTGGTCCGGGGTCAGCGCCGATAACATCTCTATTACATGTTCCAATCCCTGGGTGCTGATGTATTCATCCGTTGCCCCTTTAGTGTTTCTGAGATCCTGCGCTGCCGTCAGATACGCATTTCTGTACGAACCGGAGACTGACTGATATCCAAGTTGTTCCAGTGCATCGGCCTGGATATTTCTTGCCTCCATATTTGTCGGGTCGGAGAAGACGATATAGCCGGCAATCGTTGCCACCTCTTCGTACATTCCCCTCGCATAGTCCTCTCTGAGCCTGGGTATGATTGCATCTGCCCCGCCCATATACTCGACCAGCATCGAGGAGAACTCAACCGGGTCGGGGTTGTTCAGATGTGTTGGGTTTCCATCGTAGAACCCCAGGTATTTCTGGTATACGGCCTTTGCGCCGAACTGCACCGTCCCGTAAAACTCGTGCGTGTATCCATACTTCTTCAGGGAATCCGGCAGGGCAATCATATGGGATACTTCATCCATCGTATATCCCTGGTTGATCAGGTGCAACGTCTGATCGTGGATATACTTGTACATGTCGCGCTGTGTCTCAAGTGTCTCAACCACGGCCTTGTTGCCGAACCGCGGCCAGTTGTGCGTGACAAACATAACCTCGGCCTCCCCTCCATAGAGCTGGAGTGACTCATCCAGATACCGTGACCATGAAAGCGGATCGCGTACCTGGGCGCCGCGGATGGTCAGGAGATTATGGAGTGTTCCGACACAGTTCTCCGCCATGCAGAGTGCTTTCTCCTGCGGGAACCAGATGTTCATCTCCACCGGGGCTTCGGTGCCGGGCGTTAGCTGAAACACCATCTCCACGCCGTCGATCGTCACGTTCTGGCCGGTATAGGTGATATCAAGCGTCGGGGGGATGAGCGTTGCCTTCCCGTTGGCCATCATCGGCCCGATACCCGAATCTACATAGCCTTTTTCGTCGACCGGGAGCATCGATCCGTACATATACATAGAACGGCGGTTCATCGCAGTTGCAACGTACACGTTTTCACTGGTAGCGTACTCCATGAATCCCTCAGGGGCGATGACGATCACTTCGCCTGAGTCCACCTTCTCCTGCGTGGTAACCCCGCACGCACCGAGATAATGATCTACGTGTGTGTGAGTGTAGATGACGGCCTTTACCGGGTACTCGCCAAGAGTCTTGGTAACGAGATCCAGCGCGGCCTCTGCACTCTCGGCACTGCCCAGCGGGTCGATGACAATCCAGCCGGTCTCTCCTTTGATAAAGCTCACGACGGAAATATCGTATCCGCGCACCTGATAGATTGAATCGGTTACCTGAAAGAGTCCGCGAATGTTGTTCAACCGCGCATGTTCGTACAGGGCAACGTTAACCGTCGTGGGTGCGGTGTTGCTCCGGAGATAAGAAGGCGTGGTTAAGTTCAGGACCGGTCTTCCGGCTGCGCTGAGAATGACCGGAGATTCCGGTGCTGCAAGGAATCCACGGTTTGCATATTCGATATCATCGTTCAGGTTCTGCCAGGTTTTGGAAAGATTTTCAGCCGTGTTGATGGCAACGGTGTATGCGGT
>MPOY01000299.1 GCA_001896715.1 Methanoculleus sp. EBM-46 | reverse complement strand
TCGCACCGCCCTTCGACCACGCCGCCGTCGCGTCGGTCAGGTTCGGCTCGCTCGCTCTCGACCTCGATGCGGGGCCGGGGCTGATGGAGTCGCTCCACCCCTATGCCGGGAAGAGCGCGAGATAGAGCACGTAGACCGCCGCCTGAGCGACGGTGAGCGGGACGCCGACCCGGGCGAACTCGCCGAACGTCAGCGTCTCGCCGCCCCTCTCCGCGCCCTGGATGACGATGACGTTGCTTGCCGCGCCGAGGATCAGCATGTTCCCGGCGATGGTGCTCCCGGCCGCAAGCGCCATCATGCCCGTTGTGGAAGTCCCGAGGTGCGCAAGGACCGGGAGGGAGAGGGCGACGAAGGGGACGTTCGAGACGAACTGAGAGACGACGACGCTCATCGTCATGATGACCGGGACCGCTGCAAGGTCGAGCGAACTCCCCTCGATGAGCGGCTGGAAGAACCCCGACTGCCAGACGCTCGCCATGAGGACGAAGAGGCCGGCGAAGAAGACCAGTGTCGCCCAGTCGATACGGCGGACGAGCTCAAAGCGCCGCGAACTCCCGATGAGGACGGGCATGGCCGCAACGACCGCGATCCAGGTCAGCCGGAACTCGATATCCGGGACGAGCACGGTCGCGGCGACCTTGGCGGCGATCAGGAGGACGAGCAGGACGAGCGAGAGGCGGGCGAGCGCCGCGAGGGCGGGGTCGCGGATCTCTTCCTTCCGGTGGACCAGCGGGTCTCTGTGAAACTCGCCCGGAAATGCCCGGCGGAGGAAGATGTAGGCGAGCAGGAGCGATATCGCCGTCGGGACCGCAAGGTAGAGGGGGAACGTGGCGAACGGGTTTCCGATGCCGCCCGAGAGCGCGATGAGCAGGTTCTGCGGGTTCCCGATGGGGCTTACGACGCTCCCCGTCGTTATGGCGAACGCGAGCGAGAGCAGCAGGAGTTTTGCGGATATGCCGTGCCGCCGGGCGAAGTAGAGCATGAGCGGCGTGCCGACGACCGCGAGCGTATCGTTCATCAGGAGCGCCGAGAGGATGCCGCCGCCGACGAGGATGAGGACGACCAGGTGCCGGACCGACTCCGCCCGGGAGAAGAGGCGGTACGAGAGGTGGTAGAGGTAGCCGCTCTCTGCGAGCGCCTCCCCGATCACGAACATGAAGAAGAGGAAGAGCATCACGTCGGGGTTGATGGACAGAAGTGCATCCGCAGGCGTGATCGCACCCGTGACAAGGACCGCAGCCGCTCCAGAGAGCACCACCTGCCAGATGCAGAGGCTCGTGTTCCCGACCTTCCGGACGGCTATCAGGAGAAAGACGACGACAAGGACGACGATCGGGATGAAGGTGCCCACGCTACCACCGGCAAATATGCTGATCGAACGTCGGCCGCCGGCCCAAAAAAGGGTGCTGCCCCGGCTCTCAGAGGGCCTGCCCGACGGTGTAGTTGATGACGCACTCGCAGATATCCCCGGAATATTCCCCGATCCTCCGGATGCTCGCTGATATCTGTCCTATGGGTATCGCCGCAACCGCCTCGAGGTCGAGGGCCCGGGTATCGATATCCCGGGTCTTCATCTCAAGGTCGCGCACCATCTGGAGGGTTGCGTTCGCCTTCCTGACGTCCCCTGTGTAGAGCGCTCCCATACTCTCCGAGAAGATCTCAAGCGCAAGCGTGCTTGCCTCATCCATGGCACCGACCATCGCCGTTCCCCCGGCTTCGCGGTCGATCAGGGCGTTCGCGTTGTGCGCCACCTGTGTTGCGTGATCGGCTATCCGTTCGACTATCCGGCTGACCTGGAAGTAGTACGCCGCCTGGCTCACCGTGACGTCCATACGGCGCGAGAGCGCGGCATCGATCACGATGAGGTTCTCCTGCCGCGCGACGAGCCAGTGCAGCCGGTCCACCTCCGTATCCCGGGCGATGACATCGTGAGCCAGCGCTGCATCACGCCCCCGTATGGCGGTCATCGCATCCTGCTGCATGCCTCGCGCAAGGAGGTGCATCCTTTTGATGGTGTTCTCAAACGGCATCTCGACGGGGTTGAGGAGATCCTTGATCACGATCGAGGAGTCGGTCTCGTCGACCACCTCCTGCCCGATCGTCATCTGCGTGAACTCCCTGACCAGCTGCCGGACGAACTGCGGCATCCTATCCCTTGCTTCGATATGGATGGCCGTGAACCCGGCGACGTATGCCCCGACGAGAAGGCGGAGCAGGGAGGTGCGATCGGCCGAGGCGCCGACCTCAAACACCCTGACCCGCTGGAGCGACTCCCCGCCGATCTTCGGGGTGATCAGGAGCGAACCGTCGGGCTGTACGATCAACCCCACAGGGTCGTTCTTCTGGATCTTCGTCGACCGTATCCACTGTTTTGGCAGAGATACGATGTATGACGAACCGCCGGTTATCTGAACTTTTCTGATCTCCATGGATGCCCGGGTGTTAGCATCGAGGGGATATATACATACGCCGAATATATATACGTCGCACAATATTAGCGGAGATACATATACTTTCGGGAATATCTATCATCCGGAGAGGCGCCTTAACGCCACATGAGCCACGTGATCCCGAGGAGCAGAGCAAAGAGCAGCACGATCAGGGTGACCGACCACCTCAGGTGCCGTCGTGCGACGGTCCGATCCCGGGTCTCCCGCGGCTCGATCTTTTGCAGGGTCACGGCGACGAGCGCCCCCGTGATCAGCCCGGCGATCTGCCCGGCCACCAGGAGCGCCGACGACACCAGGCTCATGGGCTGGAGCACCAGGACAAGGCCGGCCACCACCGTCGGCGGGATGATGGCGGAAGCGATGGCGACGCCGGCGATCACCTCCGATGTGCCGCGATTGAACGCCAGCACCGCCACGAACCCGAGGAGGACCGCCACCAGGGTGTAGATGGGGTTGGCGACGAGCCGCGAGGTGATCTCATCGGTCAGCGCAAGCGGCATGGCGCTCCCGATCAGGAAGGTTGCCATCACCGAGAGGAGAAAGACGCCCAGGAGCAGAGCCGAGAGCACGCCCAGGCACTTCAGGGACTCCCGGATCATGCCAAGAGCAGTATAGATGGCAAACCCGTAGATCGGGCCGATGATGGGGGAGAGGAGCATGGCCCCGATGATGATGACCGGGTTGTCGAGGAAGAGGCCGGAAAGGGCGATCAGGCCGGCGATGGATGTCAGCGCCACTTTCTCAAGGTCGAGTTCTGCATACCCCTTGACCGAGTCGATCAACTCCTCGACCGGCGTCTTCTCCTCTTTTCTGCCCTCTTCCTGCTCGGCGTGCAGAAGGAGCGACGAGACGACGAAGTCCGGCGTGGATACCTCGATCATGTTCTCGTCATGCTGCAGGTCCAGCACATCCCGGAGCCTGCCGACCAGATCGTCGAGGTTCTCCTCAGGCGTATACACCACGATCTCGTAGATGTCCTGCACGAGCGATACCGTATAGCGGAGCCCCTTGAGAGCCTCTTCTACCCGATCACGCCCGTCTTTCCGGACGTATACGATGATCTTCTTCATGAGTCCGTCCCGGGAAGGACGGTGGTTCTGCCGGGGATCGGGCGATCCCGGAGAACCCCCGATACATCCTCCGCCATCTTCGCTGGTCTCCCGCCAGTGGTCGGTCCGGGGAGAAGAACCTGGCGATCGGCACCCGGGACCGGTGCGGGGAACCCCTGTTCCTGCGAGGAGAGGGTCGCCGGTGCATGATGGCACTCGTTGTTCCCGCTCCCCGCCGGGTCCTGCATAAGGTATATAACTTCAGACCTGCACTGAAGGCCGCCCTCCAGTGAGGACACCCTGCACGAGGTGATGGGAATGGAAGAGAATATGTTTACCCCTGGCGGCAGAAAACGACTGCAGGCGAAAAGCGACCGCGAGAACGCTCCGTATCCCCGTGGCGACGGAAAGGTCAAACTGGTCACTCCGGCATGGCTCGCCGACCACATGGACGATGCCGGTCTCACGATCATCGATACCCAGCCGAATGTGCACGACTACATCCAGGAGCATATCCCCGGCGCCGTCTACCTGACCGAAGGGGTTCTGCGGGTATCCAACCGCGGCTTTCCGACGTCGTACAGCCCGGATGCCTGCATCCAGGAGTCGTTCCGGCGCGCGGGCCTCAAGGCCGACTCGCCGGCCGTCGTCTACACCGGGAAGGGCGTGTTCTCCGGCTGGGGAGACGGGCTCGCACAGGTGATGATGGCCTATACGCTTGCAAAGTACGGTCACGACACCGTGTACATACTCGACGGGGGGATAGACGGGTGGAAGAGCGAGGGCAAAGAACTCTCGCAGGAGTTCCCGTCCGTCGAGCCGTCCGGGTTCACCGTAAACGTCCGTAACGACTATGCCGTCGGGTACGACGAGTTCCAAAAGATCAAGGATAACGACGACGTGATCGTGCTCGATGCGCGGCCGAAGGCGTTTTACGAGGGGACGAGCGGCCCCTGGCGGGCGCGCGGGCACATCCCCGGGGCCATCAGCCTGCCCTGGCGAAGCCTGATGGACGACGCGAACCCGGCGCTGTTCAAGTCCAACGACGAACTCGACACGATCCTTGAAGGGCACGGCGTCGACCGGTTCAGGACCGTCATCTGCACCTGCGGGACCGGCAGGGAAGCCACGAACGAGTTCGTCCTCCTGAAATGGCTCTACCGCTACCCGAACGTCCGGCTCTATGAAGGGTCAATCACCGAATGGACCCGGTATCCGGATAATCCCGTTGTAACGGGACCCCGGGCACGAGAAGAGAGAACGGAGGCGGCTCCTGCGCGGTAACCCGTGCAGGCTCCGGGCAACGACCCGGAATCTTTATTTTACAGCCTTTTCAGTTAGAAATAACTATATAGTAGTACCGCCCAATTACCCAGAGAGAGATCTGGATCCACACAAGACACTTCCCCCCTTGACGTCGTCTTTTCGTGTATCCTTTTCTCTCAAACCGCGCTTACCGCAAATCTCTTCTGGTATCCCTCCAGTTACCGGCGAGGATCCGCCGCGCCGGATGAGGGCGCCCGTCACGCCCCTTCTCTGCCGACCTCGATGCTCTCGCCCGGCGTGATGACCGCGACCCGGATCGACGTCGTCCGTTCGATCGCCCGTTTGAACCCCTCCAGATCCTGCCGGATGGCCGGAAACGTGTCGTAGTGCATCGGGATCACGAGCGGCGCGCCGATGTACCGCGCCGCGATCATCGCCTCATCGGGTCCCATCGTGAAACGCCCGCCGACGGGGAGGAGCGCCACGTCCGGCCAGTAAAGGTCCCGGATGAGCTGCATATCCGAAAAAAGCCCCGTATCGCCGGCATGGTAGATGCGGGTGCCGTCCATCGTGACGACGAACCCTCCGGCAACGCCGCCGTAACAACCTATGCCCTCATTCTCCAGCCACGACGAGTGGAGCGCGGGCGTCATCGTAAACCGGACGCCGTCGACGGTGATGCTGCCCCCGATGTTCATCGGTTCTACCGGGAGACCCTTTGCTGCCAGATACTTCGCCACCTCGTTGACGGCGACCGTCTTCTTCCCTAACTGCACCGTCATACCGAGGTGGTCTGCGTGGGCGTGCGTTACGGCGACGATATCAGGCTCTACAGGGAGTGTACCCTCCGGGATGAAAGGGTCGATAAGGATCGTCTTCGATCCGGAGAGCAGGAAACAGGCGTGGCCGAGCCAGGTCAACCTCATGGAGAAGAGATCGGTCTATCTCTTAAAAAATGTTGGGAGAAAGGCAGGGGGTGAGTACGGATAGATTCAGAACTCCCCCATATCGATCGCCTCAGCGATATCGATCGCCTCGGAGAGGCCGTCGTTTGCGACACCGCGCGTCATCTGTTCGGAGAGGTCACGGTCTTCCATCACGTCTCTGATCCGTTCCAGGTACGGGTCGAGCGTGGTATCCCTCTCCTGTTCGATCACATGGCGATATTCACGGAGCGTCGAGGGGCTCACGTCGAGTTCCTCGCTGATCTCCTTCATAGTCTTCCCCGAATCGAGGAGATCCGTCATCATTCCGCGATCGAACGGCATCTTGAAGTCGAGGTCGCGGAAGAGCTTGAGGCGGACCCGGGCACGCGCCACGGTCTTGCTCAGTTTCTCATCGCCGAGCGCCCTCGCGATCTCCGTATCATTCTTACCGTCGTAGTACGCGACCACGAGTCTTGCGAGCTGTCGTGGAGCGAGTTTGGTCTTGAAATACCCCTGATCGAGGACTTCCCTCATGATCAGGGCGATCTCGCGCTCGACAGCGTCGCGGTCCCGGAGCGTACCGTGAACCTTCCTCATCGGTTCAACGATCGTCTTTTTGTTCGTGATGGTCGTAAACAGCTCAAGGAGCTGCTGCTTGCGGGTATCTTCTGCCATATCCGTGCCTCTCTGTCCTGTATTCCATCATCCGACTCTGGAGGTCATTCATGACGACCCCGGACATATATAGATTATCCCCCGGCGAGGGGGCGTAACGCTCCCTACATTACAACTGCTACCATTTAAAACTTTCTATATAATCCGTGTAGAAAGAGGGATCTTTTTCCACGATATAACAATATCTCTTAAGGTATCGCCGGTGGTGGAAAAAAAGTCATCTCATACGGCGCCTTTTCGAAGAATTTTGATCCTCCCACAGGGGAAGAACCATTCTTTAATAGCACCGGCGCTCAAGTGTACTGCAGGATTATGGCCGAGACGAGCGATATTTACGAAAAAGTCATGGATGTAGCCAGAAGACGCGGGTTTGTCTGGCCCTCGTCCGAGATATACGGGTCGGTCGCCGGTTTTATCGATTACGGCCCGCTCGGAGCGATGCTGAAGCGGAACATCGAGAATCTCTGGCGATCGTTCTATGTCTTCCAGGAAGGCTACTACGAGATCGAATGCCCCACCGTCGGAACCGAAGCAATCTTCGTCGCATCCGGTCATGTGAAAGAGTTCGCCGACAAGATGGTGCAGTGTCCGCACTGCGGCGAGTACCTCCGCGCCGATCACATCGCGGCGGAGAACGGCATCGAGAACGCCGGCACGCTCTCGGCCGCGGCTCTCCAGGCGGCGCTCTACGAGCTCCCCTGCCCGGCGTGCAAGGAGTGCCTGGGGGAGGCGGGCGTCTTTGCGTTCAACCTGATGTTCGAGACAACCATAGGCCCCGGGTCGCAGCGGAGAGGCTACCTGCGCCCCGAGACCGCCCAGGGAATATTCACCGATTTCCCCCGCCTCCTGCGTTTCTACCGTGATCGGCTCCCCTTCGGCGCCGTCCAGATCGGGAAGTCGTACCGAAACGAGATATCCCCCCGCCAGGGCATGATCCGGTTGCGGGAGTTCTCGCAGGCGGAGGCCGAGATCTTCGTCCACCCCGACGAGAAGGATCACCCCGCGTTCTATCGTTACGCAGACCATACGGCGCCTCTCCTCACCATCGCGCGGCAGGTCGAGAACCTCGAGCCGGCCGCAATCACGATGCGCGCCGCGGTGGACGAGGGCGTGATAGCAAATGAGTACGTCGCCTACTACATAGCGCTCACGCACGAGCTCCTGCTAGCCATCGGCGTGGACCCATCGCGGCTCCGGTTCCGCCAGCACCTGACGGACGAACGGGCGCACTATGCGGCCGACTGCTGGGACGCCGAGGTTTACTCCGGCCGGTTCGGGTGGGTGGAGATCGTCGGGATCGCCGACCGCACCAACTACGACCTGCGCTCGCACGCCGCGCATTCCGGCACGTCGATGACGGTCTTCGTACCCTACGACGAACCGAGGAGGGTCGTGAAACGGCGGATCGTTGCCGATATGGGCGTCCTCGGCCCCCGGTTCCGCGGGAAGGCAAAGGCGATCGCGGATGCTCTCGCCGCCTCAGAACCCGGGGAGGACGGTGCCCGCGTCACCGTCGACGGCGAAGAGTTCTTCATACCCGCCGACCTCTACCAGGTCCGCGAGGAGGAGGTCGAGGTCCGCGGCGAGGAGGTGATGCCCCACGTCATCGAACCGTCGTACGGCATCGACCGCATGATCTACGTCGCCCTCGAGCACAGTTACGCGGAGGACGAGGTGGACGGCGAGGTGAGAAAGGTGCTCCGCCTCCCGCCGACGGTGGCGCCGGTCCAGGCCGCCGTCTTCCCGCTGATGAACCGTGACGGCCTCGACGGTATCGCGCGGACGATCACGGATCGGCTCACCCGGTGCCGCATCCTCGCGCAGTACGACGACTCCGGCGCCATCGGCAGGCGCTACCGGAGACAGGACGAGATCGGGACGCCTTTTGCCGTCACCGTCGACTACGATACGCTCGAGGACAACACCGTGACCGTCAGGGACCGCGACAGCATGGAGCAGGTCCGCGTACCGGTCGAACGGCTGCCGGAGGTCCTCTCCGCGCTCATCTCCGGCGCCGCCGCGTTCCGCGAACTCAGGGTATGACCTCTGTCTCCCACCCGCTGATCCGGCCGGAGAGCATCGAAGAGCGGCGATACCAGCTCGCCATCGCCCTCCGGGCGCTTGACGCGAACACGATGGTCGTCCTCCCGACGGGCCTCGGGAAGACGGCCGTCGCGCTCCTCGTCGCGGCATCCCGTCTCTACTCCCACCCGGGAAAGGTGCTCGTGCTTGCACCCACAAAACCCCTGGTCGAGCAGCACCTCCGTTTTTTCAAACGATTTCTCCTCTTCCGGGAGGCTTCCGAGCCGGAAGAGTCCGACTTTGCCATGTTCACCGGGGATACGCCCCCCGACGATCGGGCGAAAGCCTGGGAGGCGTGCCGGATCTGTTTTGCCACGCCGCAGGTGATCAAGAACGACTGCCTGGCCGGCAGGTACAGCCTCGCCGACGTCGTCCTGCTGGTCGTGGACGAGTGCCACCGGGCGGTGGGAAACTACGCCTACGTCTTCCTTGCCCGGCACTACTGCACGACGGCACGCGAGCCCCTGCTGCTCGCGATGACCGCATCCCCCGGGGGGGACCGGATGAAGGTGCAGGAGGTCTGTGCAAACCTCCATGTCGAGGCGGTCGAGACCCGGGTGGAGACCGACGAGGATGTCCGGCCCTACATCCACGAGCGGGACATCCAGTACGTCGACGTCTACCTTCCCGAAGAACTGCAGGCGGCACTCGTCGCCCTCCGGGGGCTCGTCGAGGCGCGTCTCACCCGTCTTGCGAGCCTCGGCTTCCAGGTCCCGAAGCCGGACAAACTCTCGATCAAGGCGTTGAACCTTCTCAACGCGCAGATCCAGCAGCGCATACAGGCGCGGGACCCTGCCGCCTTCGCCGCGGCGTCGCTGCACGCCGAGTGCATGAAACTCCGCCATGCCATATCGCTTGCCGAGACGCAAGGAAGCGAGGCGCTCAAACTGTATCTCGCCCGGCTCGGCGCGGAGGGAGCTTCGGGCGCCGGGAGCAGGGCAAGCAAGCACCTCATCGGCGATCCGGCCTACCAGCGCCTTGTCGAGGTCGCCGGCGGCTGGAAGGAAGAGCTCCACCCCAAAGTCCCGATCGTCTGCGAGATCGTGCGGGCGCAGCTTGCGGCGCACCCGGACAGCCGGATCATCGTCTTTGCCACCTACCGCGACACCGTCCAGACGCTCGTCGACGCGATATCGGCGAGCGGGGTCGCCTGCGAACGGTTCGTCGGGCAGGCGTCGCGGGACGCGGAGCGGGGGCTCTCGCAGAAAGAGCAGATCGCGAGCCTCTCCCGGTTCCGCGAGGGCGAGTTCAGGTGCCTGGTCGCGACATCGGTGGGCGAGGAGGGGCTCGATGTCCCCTCGACGGACATGGTGATCTTCTATGAGGCCGTGCCCTCGGAGATCCGGAGCATCCAGAGGAAAGGGAGGACCGGGAGGAGCGGCAGCGGCACGATCGTCGTCCTGGTGACGAAGGGCACGTCCGACGAGACGTTCCGCTACGTGAGCCAGACCCGGGAGCGGGCGATGGTAAAGGGGATCAGGGATATGAGCGTTGCACCTGTTCCGGTTCCCGACTCCATTTCTACTCTCACCCCGGTTCCCGCCCCCGCGCCGTCGATACCGGCCGCCACCCGGCAGGCCGATATCCTCGCGTTCGCCTCCTCCGGGCCGGCGATCGTCGTCGACGACCGCGAGATGTCGTCGCGGGTCATCGAACGCCTGCACGAGCTCGGGGCGTCGATAACGATCGAGCGCCTCGATCTCGGCGACTACGCCATAGGCGACCGTATCCTCGTCGAGCGAAAGACCGTGCAGGACTTCGTGGACACCCTCATCGAGCGGGACCTCTTCGGGCAGGTAGGGGCCATGGCCGACGCGGTGCCGCGGCCGGTCCTGATCGTCGAGGGGGGAGACGATCTGTACGGTGTGCGGAACCTCCACCCGAACGCCGTCAGGGGCACGCTTGCCGCCATCACGGTCGGTATGGGGATCACGTTGATCCGCACGCGGGATGCGGACGACACCGCCGGGATGCTCTATGTCCTCGCACAGCGGGAGGGGGGCGAGCGAGGAGAGCGCAAGGTGCACCCGAAGAAGTCCCACCGCTCGGTTCGCGATGAGCAGGAGTATGCGCTCGCGGCGTTCCCGAACATCGGCCTGAAGAGCGCCCGGCTCCTCCTTGAGCACTTCGGGTCGCTCAAGGCGATATTCGATGCCGATGCGGAGGATCTTGCATCGGTGCACGGTGTCGGAGAAAAGACCGCCCGCGGGATATGGGAGCTTGCCCGCCGGCCTTACCGCTGATTCAGCCTTCCGAGCGCCCGCGCTCCCCGGTCTACCGCCTTCATCAGGGTCAGGCACTCGCCGGCCCGCGGTTCGCTCCTGATGCGCTCGCAGAGATGGACGATCGTCCGCTCGATCTCCGCGGCGACCGGACCCGGTGGTTCCCGGGCGGGTGACGGCGACTGCGCCGGTTCGGGTACGGGAAGAGGACTCTCCGGTTCCGCGAGCGGGCAGACGACGCACCGGGTCTCTCCCCGGTACTCAAAGAGGGGGTACCCGCAGACCTTACAGGATTTTGCAAGCATCTTTCCTCCTTTCAGGAGATACTCGGCCATAACTTCGTCAGCCTTATCCGCCGTCATTCTATTAAACTCCCTTAATCAACCTATATATGTCTGGATGCCATTAATAATAGAGGGGTAGCTCTCATGGCAAGTCCAGATGAAACAATACGAATCTGCATCCAGATGTTGCAGAACATCAGCGAGGATTCCACTATTCCACGTAATATCCGGCGGGTCGCAGATGAGACGAAAACGGTCCTCCTGGATAATTCCCGGAGCATCGGCCTCCGCGCCGCAACCGCGATCTCGATGATCGACGAGATCAGCAACGATCCGAACATGCCGGTCCACGCACGGACCCGCATCTGGGAACTGGTATCGCAACTGGAGACGGTACCTCTCGATTAACCTGCTCATTCTTCTCGAAACGACTCCGGCAGAACCAGGATAGAGCGATACTATTTGTGGTTGCAAACGCAGCCGTATCACTCTACCCGCCGTGTGTCTTCACGCACCCCGGGTCGCGCATCTCTCTTTTTTCCGGCGCTCAGTCGTGGACGGTGACGTGAACCGTTCTCCTGCGGCTTGCCCTGACATCGAGCTCGAGGAGGACGATCTGCTGCCAGGCGCCGCACGCGAGCCTGCCCCCGATGACCGGGATGGAGAGCGACGGCCCGACGATAGCCGCCCTGACATGGGACCGGCCGTTGCCGTCCCCCCATGCCGCATCGTGCGCATAGGGGATATCGTCCGGGGCGATGACCGCAAGCGCCCGGGAAAGGTCGGAGAGCACGCCCGGCTCGTACTCGATGGTGGTGACGGCGGCGGTCGAGCCTGTGACGAAGACGGTTACAAGCCCCATCCGGACGGCGCTCTCGGTGATCGCCTGCTGTACCTGAAACGTAAGGTCGATGATCTCTCCCTCCCCATGCGTCTCCAGCTCGATCGTCGTATGGAACATGATACTTCCTGATGATCCCTGCACCCGGATAAACCTCCTGTTCCGACCGGGGCCGGCACAATGCAGGGGGCCGGGCGGGATGCCCGCAAACGCTTTACCGGTGAGGCGGGGCTCTCCTTCCCGGTTGATATGGTTTACCGCTGGAACGACAGGAGGGATGAGGCGGTCGTCGAGATGAATGTGCCCGATGCCGGCCAGGCGATCTGCGGGTGGCTGATGCACGCCCTGCAGCAGGCGATATACGACTCCGGTCCCGAGCCTGCAGGCTATTTCTTCAGGGAGCTTGAGCGGCACAACCCCGCATCGCTCAGGTGCTTCAGAGAACCGGAGTTCTGGCCTTCCGGAGGATGTTCGGCGAACCTCTGCGGGACATAAGCACCTGCAGGCCCGCACCGCCGACATCCCCGGGAGAACAGCCGTTCGCGGTTCATCTCGATGCAACGGCGAACTCTCTTCCGCCGATAATCGAGACCGCCGTCGCCGTTTATCCGGCAAAAAAGAGTTTTCCCGGCCATGAATCGGATCCGGTCACCGGATATCCTCCCGCATGAACCGGACCCATGCCAGCCCGAAGAAGGCCGCGGGCATCGCGAGCAGGGCGATGAGGTTATAGGCAAGGGCGCCCAGGAGGCTTCCGAGTCCCGGGGTATTATCCCCTGCAGGTTGCGATGCGGCACCGAGAATCGTCTGGTAGTTGCCGGTCGGCGAGACGAGCGTGACGATATCGGTGATCGTCCGTTTCTGGTTCGTATACTCTCTTGACGCCCGCTCATACTCCGCGAGGGCTTCCGGGTCTATGGCATCGCCGGATGCCCGAACCCCGACCTTTGTCGTCGTCACCATATAGGCCGACGAACCCTGCTGGTAGGAGTAGGTGGTCGTGCCCGGCTGGGCGGGGGGGTCGCCGAAGACGGCCGAGTAGACCGGGGTGTACGCGAAGATCGGGACGAACGACGAGAGGACGATCATCACGATCAGGGAGTACAGCAGGGCGTTCCCGCTGTCTTTCGAGACCGTCGACATCAGGAGGGCGAGGGCAAAGAACGTGAAGACGAGGAGGAACGACGCCGTCCCGAAGACCAGGATGCGGACGAACTCGTCGAGGTCCGGGACGATGCCGAACAGGGCCATGACGGCAACGGAGACGACCAGGACGGCCCCCATCGCGAGCGCGATTGCACCGACGCCCCCGAGGGCCTTTCCATTGATCACTTCGTCCCGGAAGACCGGGTAGGCGAGCAGGCTTTTCAAGGATTTGCTCTCTTTCTCCCGGGTCACCAGGTCGAATCCCATCGCGATCCCGAGCACCACCCCGATACCGGCCATCAGCATTCCCATCTGGGAGTATGCCGAGAGGATGGAGGGTCTCATCAGCCCGGCAAGATTGCCGGCGAGCGTCGGGTCGTCTTCACCTTCCGCGATCATCTGGACCGCGTTGTAGTCGGAGAGGTCTTTGGTGTACTGGACCGCCCCGGTGATCATGCCGACGGCGGCGACGACGGCCAGGATCGCGAAGAGCAGATGAAACCGCCTGCTCCGGAGGTGGTCGGAGAACTCTTTGCCCGCGATGATGCGCAAGGCCGTTCGCGTCATGCGGTCCCCTCCGTATAGTACGAGAGCAGGATATCCTCCATGTCGGGTTTCTCGACCGCCAGCCGCCGGAGGAGGATGCCTTCGGTGTACAGGGTCTTTGCGATGAGAGTGCTGATATCGCTCTCCGCGACGATCCGGGCTGAGCAGGCGTCCTGCGAGAACTCTGCGGAGAGGATCTCCGGGCTTGCGAACCGGGGCATCGGGTTCCCGGTCTCGACGTCGATCGTCACCCGGTCCTGCATCGCGGCGCGCGAGAGCACCTCCCGGTCGCCGGACGCGACGAGCCTTCCGCGTGCGAGGATCCCGACGGAGGTGCAGACTTTGCTCACCTCCGAGAGGATGTGCGAGGAGACGAGCACGGTTGTCCCCCGGCCGGCGAGGTCCCTGACGATCCTGCGGTAGTCCAGCACCCCCCGGGGGTCGAGGTTCGCCGTGGGTTCGTCGAGGATGACGACCTCCGGATCGTTGACGAGCGCCCGGGCGAGGCCGAGACGCTGCCGCATTCCTTTCGAGTAGCCGCCGACCGTTGTCCCGACGCCGTCCAGCCCGACGAGGGCGAGGAGGTCGCCGACCCGCCGTTTCCGCTCGACCTCCGCCAGCCCGTAGAACCTCGCCGCATAGTCGAGGTTCTCTGCGGCGGTGCGATCGGCGTAGAACCCGACGTCTTCGGGCATGTAGCCGATCTTTCTCTTCACCTCGATCGGGTGGGCGGCAACCTCGATCCCGCCGATGGAGCACGCGCCCGACGTCGGCCGGATGAGCCCGACGAGCATAAGAATGGTGGTGCTTTTGCCGGCGCCGTTCGGGCCGAGCAGCCCGAAGACCTCGCCGGCGGGGATCTCGAGGCAGAGGTCGTCCACGGCCGGGATGCCGTTGTAGACCTTGGTCAGGCGGTCACAGAGGATCATAGGGTAACCCGCTCCCGGGGCTTTCGTGCGTCCCTTTCGGGAGGGGCGGATTCGCAGACGTGCCCTCTTGCACCTCGATCTCCGGCTCCCTGTCGCCGTCCATTATCAACATCGCCTCGATGCGGTCCACCTTCTTCTCCATCTCCCCGACGTGTTCGACCATTGCCTGTATCTTCCGTATTTCTTCCTCGTTTCCGAACGTTTGCTGCTCGAGGAGGGTATCGAGATACCTCTCGCTCCATCCCTTCACCCTTTTTACGAGATAGCAGACGGCAAGGCAGCCGTACGCGAGAATGAAGACGGGGAGCAATCCCGGCCAGATCCAGCGTGCGACAACGGGGTTTGCCAGAGCTACGAGGATGCTCATGACCAGCCACGCCGTGATCGCGACCGCCGCCCAGGCGATCCAGTCTCTGTTCCGATTCTGCCCAAGTTCCATAGGCGTTACTCCTGCTCGGAGATCTTTACCAGAACCGCCTCGATCCGGTCGATCTTGCCTTCCATTTCCCCAATCTTCTCGTTCAATACGGTTAATTTCGCACCGGCATCCGTGTCTTTGCTCTTCTGCTCTACCAGGGCGTCGAGATACTTCTCCAGCCAGGCCTTCAGGCGGCCTCCGAAGATACAGACCACGATCCCGATGAAAGCGAGCAGGAAGACATACTGCAATATCCCTGCCATGAACATCACGACGATGCCTAAATTCGGCTGATAAACGATTGTTACCAAAAGACCGATAAGCAGCAGTGCCAGGAGTCCGATCACCGTCCAGGTCAGCCAGTGAAATCCGCGCGCGTTTGAATGTTCCATATTTTACTCCTCCGTTTTTTTTATCGCATCCAGGCTTACAACCAGTTCGAAGGGAACGGCCCGGTAATACCTCCTCATCAGGGGAGGGTCGTCCGTTACCCTGCTGGTTCCGGTGACGAGACCCATCCTCTCCAACTGCTTGAGGTAGATGTTGACGAGCGTCCGCGAGATCGAGAGCTCTTCCGAGATCTCGCGCGCATACTTCTCCTCGTCTGCAATCGACTTGAGAATCCTGAGCCTTTGTTCATTTCCGAGGAATGCAAGCAGTTTCGAGAGCTCGGGAATGGTGCTGGTCGTAATCATTTTACAGGTGCAAATATATTTTTGCATGATATAGATGTTTTGATTCATTCCCTCGCCGGCGGGGATCTCGAGGCAGAGGTCGTCCACGGCCGGGATGCCGTTGTAGACCTTGGTCAGGCGGTCGCAGAGGATCATCGCCTGGCCTCCGCATCCTCATCGTCCTCGAAACAGAAGATCTCCTCGATGGCGACGCCGAAGGTCTTCGCGATGTTGTAGGCGACCTCGATGGAGGGGTTGTATTTGCCACGCTCGATGGAGTTGATCGTCCGCCGGGTGACCCGGATCCTGTCGGCAAGTTCCTCCTGGGTCATGTCGTGCATCGCGCGAAAGACTTTGATCTTGTTCTTCATCGCCTCTACGCCCCGTATTTTCTGTTGTAATGCCATAGAAACGCGCCGTACAGCCCTGTCAGCAGCACCGTGATCGCCCCGAGCGCCGCGCCGAACGCGCGGGTGGTGTCCCGGATACGGTGGCCTTCGGCAAAGAGATCGTCGAGGGCGACGACGTCGTCGATGGTCAGGTTCGCCGG
>MPOY01000085.1 GCA_001896715.1 Methanoculleus sp. EBM-46 | reverse complement strand
GCGCTGCCGAGCATCCCCGACTCGTTTGACCCCGAGACCGAGAAGAGGGCGCCGACCGTCATGATGATCGCCCCCGCCGACCCGAAGAGGGCGGTCCCGGCGACGACGAGCGGGACGGCGCTCCGGTCGAGGAGGGTCCAGTTGACGAGCCCGAAGAGGACGAAGTTCGTGAGGAGGTAGAAGACGGCGACGATCAGCATCCCGGTGGTGATGGCGCGGGGGATGGCCGTCTGCGGGTTCTCTACCTCGCCGGCCGGGAGCGTCCCGAGCTCGAACCCGGCGTATGCCCAGAAGACCAGGACCAGGGCGTGGGAGGCGTTATCGAGCCCGAAAGGGAGCAGGGGGGTGTAGTTCCCGATGAAGACTTCCGGCCGGATGAGGAAGATGCCGAGACCGGCCACGATGAGGAGGAGCAGGGGTGCGAGTTTGATGAGTGTGAGGAGATCGTTCAACCTCCCTGCGGCCCGGACGCCGACGATGTTGACGAGGGTCAGGGATGCGACGAAGAGCGCCCGGACGGTTATCTCAGCGGCCGCCGTGAGGGGGACGAGCGCCTGGAGGTAGTTCGTGAACGCTATCGCAAAGACCGGGAGGGCGAGGAGTTCGGCGATCCACATGCTCCAGCCGGTGAGAAACCCATAGAAGTCGTCGAACGCCTCCGAAACGTAGGCGAACGGCCCTCCGACGCGAGGAACGTAGTAACTGCAGTAGGCAAAGACCATCGCGATCGTCGCGGCAAAGAGCCCGGCCACCGCCCAGAGGACGATCGAGAACGGGCCGACGAGGCCCGCCGTGAGGGCGGACGCGATGTAGATGTCGGCGCCGACGATCGCCCCGACGATGATGTTCGTCAGGTCGAACTGCGAGAGCCCCCGCTGTAATCCCATGCAGCGGGAAGAGGAGGGGGCAGCGGCGATAAAGATTCCGCACCGGTATGCGCCGGCCCCGTGCGCAACCGCCGGGCAAACCCTCATCACATCCGGGGTCGTAGAATGGTCGGGTGCATAAGGGTGAGATTCCGCATTGTCGTCAGGGAGGATCCGGAGGATGGCGGGTATGTGGTGAGTTGCCCTGCAATTCCCGGATGCCACTCGCAGGGCGAGACGCTTGAAGAGGCTCTTGAGAACATCAAAGATGCCATATCCGGGTGCGTTGAGGTATTGAACGAGCGAGCGGAGTGAGCATCCGGGCGGCTCGCCGCGAGAGGGTGGTCACTCTGCGAAGGATTCTAAAAAACAGCGCACCGGTGCGGTGCTTTCGAGTGCGCCGACCGGGACTCGAACCCGGGTTTAGGCGTTGGCAACGCCTAGTGATAACCACTACACTATCGGCGCACACCAGTGCTCTGCACTGTGTGCCTTACAAAATGGGATCTCCTCCATAATAAGTCTATCGAATCGCAGTCCGGGGCGGGCGGCATCGCCCCTGCGGTATCCGCACGATGAGGCGCTCTCAGGGCGGTATTCGCCACCCCTCCGCGCCGGCACCTACCGCCGCCTCTGCCACCGAAGCGCGATCCGGATGTTCCGGTTTGCAAGTATCCATAGCCCCGGTATCAGGACCAGGACGAATATGACCGTTGCGTAGGCGACGATATCGGAGAGGAAGAGCAGGAGATTGAAGGTGCCGTGCAGCATCATCGCGAGAGCAAGCCCCCGGAATATGATACTCGGCCGTCGCTCGGCAGCCGTGAACTTGGCCCGGCCGAGGGCGTAGCCCCAGACGCTGGAAAAGAGCGCGTGAGCGGGGACCGAGAAGATCGCCCGGATGGCGAGCGTCTCGAAGGCAAGCGTCGGCGACGTCACGTATGCCGTGAGGACGTAGAGGACGTTCTCGAGGGATGCGAGCCCGAGGGCGGCCGCGGCGGCGTAGACGATGCCGTCCATCGGCTCATCGAACTCGGCGTCCCGGTAGACGAACCGGTATACGACCGTGAACTTGCCGTACTCCTCCACGATGGGCGCTATGATGACGCCCATGATCAGCGGGGATGCGATGAGGAGGCCGACGAACCCCTCGACGAAGGCCACGGGGAAGGTGACCAGGACACCGAGGAGGTATACCTTCACGATCAGGGCTGCCGGCTCGGGCTCGTACTTATCCCTGTGGTAGAAGTACCATAACCAGAATACCCCGGGCCCCAGCGCCAGGACAAGGAGCACCAGCGGTTCGATCGCAACCATTACCCGGCCGTAGTCATGTTCTCATCAGGGAAGAGCCTTTCTCATGGCCGAAAAAAAGGGTTACTCCGGGAGGAGCCGGTACCCCGGTCCAAGCCCTTCCAGCACCAGCAGGGCATAATACCGGAAGAACGTGACGAACGGCACCGCGATCAGGAGCGCGGCCGGGATGGCGATGATGAGGTAGGGGATAAGGAGAACGACGAACAGAGCGATGTTCCCCCCCTGGAATGCGGCGAGGAGCACTACCCCGATGAGCACGAACGGTATCGCGATGATCAGGAGCGCTATGATGACCAGGACCGCCTGCACGATTGCGGCGATGAGGCCCACCACAAACCTCACAACGACGTAGGCGGCGGTCTGCCAGAACCCGGCCGATATCACGCCGATGAGCCGCTGCCAGCCCTCGATGATGCCGCAGTCCTCGCGGATCATGATCGGGACGACAAAGTCGGTGGTCAGGAGGAATATGAGACCGAATACGAGAGCTGCGACCAGGATGATCGGTATGAGCGCGATGATCAGGAGCGCTGCGGCGGCGCCGGTGCCGATACTCCCGAACCCAAAGAGTATCAAGAAGAGCGCCATAATGGCGAGGACCATGGCCACGGTGATGCCGAGCTCGAAAAGGAAGAGTCTTGTTCCTTTGCCGAGCCGTTCGCGGAAGAACCGCCTGATATGGATATCCCCGGTCGAGAGCATATCGACGAAGACGAACTGCATCGTAGCACCGATCAGCATCCAGACGAGAGCGATCGCGAGCACGACGGCAATGATCCCGAGCACAACCATCGGTAAAATCTCGGGGAAGGAGCCGGCATTACCGGCTAAAAAATCACCCTCCTCGAATTGATACTGAAAGACGTTTGGTATACTGATGCCGCCTCCCACAAAGAGAGCGATCACGGCGAGGCGGAGCCAGATGCCCCACTTTATCGGCCAGAGCAGGCTTTTCATGCGATGAAAAGCGCCTTCCAGCCTGTTGAATGCATAGATCTCTTCAGCCATATGTCTCAAGAAGAAAAGGATCTCCTCGCCTTTAAAACCTCCTCCGGGCAAGCCGGCGCCGGTCTATCGGTCCGGGGACATATGCCGGGGAGCCTGAGGGGAGGCCGGTTTTTCAACACCTTAATCTATTCCGTTCACCACACTATAGAAGAATGATCCCTCTTATGCTTGACCTGACGGGCAGGAGGGTGCTCATATTCGGGGGAGGCGATGTCGGTGCCCGGAAGGCTGCATATTTTGAACACGAGGCGGAGGTGACGGTGATCAGCCGTTCATTCTCGCCGGACCTTGACGGTCTTGCGATCCGGCGGCAGGAGACCGATCTTGCCGCCCTTTCGGACGAGGCGCTCCAGAGCCTCCTCGCGGGCACCTTCCTCGCGGTAGCCGCGACGCCGGATGCGGCACTCAACGACCGTATCGGGAGAGTATGCGCCGGATCCGGCGTCCTCTTCAACAACGCCGCCGGTAAACCCGGCGATATCGTCATCCCTTCGGTCGTCCGGGGCAGCCGCTATCTGGTCGCGATCAGCACCCGCGGGAAGAGCCCTGCCGTATCGCGCTACATCCGCATGCGGTTTGAGGCCGAGTATGCGGACCTCGACCGGATGATCGACCTGCAGGATGATATGCGCTCGATGCTCAAAGAGGTCGAACCGGTGCAGGCCGAGCGGTCCCGTATCCTCTGGAGCATCCTCCGCGACGAAGAGGTCTGGAGGGCGCTCGCTTCCGACTACGACGGGGCCCGCACGATGGCGATCGAGAGGTACCTGCATGCCTGATCCGGCCGCAACGACCCCGCTTGCTCTTGCGGGCGTGAACCACCACACCGCGGACATCGCCACGATCGAGGCGTTCCGGTTCCCCGACGAGGCGGCCTTCCTCCACGAGGCCCGGGAGCGGTTCAGGGGCGCCCTCCTGCTCCAGACCTGCAACCGCGTCGAGGTCCTGGTGCAGGGCGACGCGCGGAGCCTTGAAGGGTTCCTTGCGGAACAGGGCCGGCGCGGTTTTGCGGTCATCGAGGGGGAGGCCGTGCCCCGCCATCTCCTGGAACTCGCTGCCGGCATCGACTCTCTTGTCGTCGGCGAGGACCAGATCCTCGGCCAGCTCAAACGGGCGCTCGCGGTCACGGAGGAGGCGGGGGCCGCAAGCAGCGTCATCAAGATCTGCATCAACAAGGCGGTGCACGTGGGAGTCAGGGTCCGGCGCCAGACAGAGATCAACCGGGGTGCGGTCTCTGTCGGCTCTGCGGCCGTGACGCTTGCCGAAAAACTCCTCGGCACCCTGCGCGACCGGCACATCCTGGTCATCGGGAGCGGGGAGATGGGGCTGCTGGTGACCCAGGCGCTCTGTGCGAAGGACCTGACGGCGATATACGTCGCGAACAGGACATACGAACGCGCGGTGATGCTTGCGGAGAAGATCGGGGGCCGGGCGGTCAACTTCAGGGACCTCTACCGCTACATAGCGCTCTCCGACGTCGTCATATCCTGCACCGCCGCGCCGCACCCGGTCATCCGCACGGAGGATATACGGGAGGTGATGGAGAAGCGCCTCTGGCCGCTCGATCCGGCCCCCCGCCACCTGATCCTCATCGACATCGCCCAGCCCCGCGACATCGAGGATGAGGTGCGGTCCGTCGAGGGCGTGCACCTCTTCACCATCGACGATCTGCGCAGCATCAACGATGCCGCCATGGATTCCCGGAGGAGCGAGGCCGACCGGGCACGGGGGATCATCGACGAGGAGCTCGACCGCTTCGTCCGTCTCCTCCGGCGGACGGCGGCCGACGAGACGCTTGCCCTCCTCTACACCTGGGCGGAGTCGATACGGACACGCGAGCGCGACCGGGCGCTCGCCCGCCTGGGAGAGGAGGACGACCGCACGGTGGAGGTCATCGACGACCTGACGCGGGCGCTCACGAAGAAGCTCCTCTCGGACGCGACCGCAGCCATCCGTGCGAGTGCGGAATGCGGCGATACGGCGAGAGCCGATGGCCTGATGAGGGCGATCACCCGGGGAGAACCATGTTTCCAGAACGACGAATGAGGCGGATACGGCGGCGGAACATCCGGCCGCTCCTCCGCGAGACAGAACTTCAAAAGACCGACCTCGTCATGCCGGTCTTTGTAGACGAATCGATCCGCACACCACTGGCCATCGCCTCGATGCCGGGGCAGTTCCGGCACCCCGTGGATGGGGTCGCCGACTACTGCGAGCGCCTCCTGGGCGCCGGCATCCG
>MPOY01000552.1 GCA_001896715.1 Methanoculleus sp. EBM-46 | reverse complement strand
TCGCGAACTTCCGCGGCACCGCGCGAGCTATCCGGTGCAGAGAGGGATGCGGTCTCGTGCGTGAACCGCCCGGCCTGGATGCTAGAGCGGCCTCACGCGGTGAACCGCGAAGGTCCGCCTGCTGCCCCCCGTGCCTGGAGACGGAGAAGGCAGCAGGGATGCATCACGCTTTTGCCCGGAAGAGGGCGCGTGCAAGCCGGTCGATGAACCCTTCGCGCTTTGCCGGCACGCTCTCATCGGTGTACTCGATGCCGGCTACATCGGCGGATATCCGCTTTAAGGCCCGGGACGCTTCGGAGTCCGGGTACTTCACCACGATGGGCGATCTCCCCGCCGACGCACGCCGGACGTTGGCGTCTTCGGGTATGATACCAAGCACCCGGACGCCAAGGAGCCTCTCCATCTGTGCGCGGTTAAACTCGTCCCCGTTGCCGGCAACCCTGTTGATGATCGCCCCCTCGACATGCCCGCCGACCGTCTCGGTCAGGATCTTCGTCTTCAAAGAGTCGACGATCGACGATATCTCAGGGGTCACGACGAGGATCACCCCGTCGGCGATCGTCAGCGGTATGACCCCGTCCCGGCTTATCCCTGCCGGAGCGTCCAGGATCAGGACATCAAACCCGCTCACGAGATCGGCCATGACGTCTTTCAACCGTTCAGGTTTCGACTGCTGGAAACCCTGCAGAGATAGCCCGCACGGCACCACCTTCACGCCGTACGGCCCCTCGTAGATGGCGTCGCGAATGCGGGCTTTGCCTGCCAGCACCTCGTGCAGGGTCACCGGCAGATCCTCAAGCCCGAGAATGAGGCCGAGGTTCGCCATCCCGACGTCGGCATCGAGGATGCATGTCTTCTTCCCATACCTTGCCAGCATCGGCCCCAGGTTTGCCGTAACCGTCGTTTTGCCGGTACCGCCTTTGCCGGATGCAATCGTGTATACTTTTACCATTGAATCACTCGTTATCGTATATCGAACCCGCCGATCTTACACCCAGCGTTGCAGGGCATCGCGGGTATCCTGTTCGAGCGCGTTCATCAGTTCGGCAGAGAGATGCTCTTTTGGGCGGGCGATGCCGACGAGCGTCTCCCCGCGGTAGGGAATACCAAGGAGCTCCGCTCCGGTCCCGTCCTGCCGCTCTCCCCGGGCGTAAAGGTGACTGTACCGGGCTGCCTCGCCCTCGCTGCCCGTCTTCGTCGAACCGACCAGGAGGCCGTCCGCGGTTGCCAGCGTGAAGGATGCAAGGCTGTACTTCCTGCTGATCGCGCCCAGGTTCTCCTCCAGGCTCTTTGCACCTCGAGGATCGATATCGCCGGGCGACTCCCGGTTGCCTGCCGGTCTCTCCTGAGACTCGATGGCGCCTCCCGGGATCTCTTTGGCGAGTGCCTGAGCGATCCTTGAGAGGTAGTAGAGAACGCCGGCGAAACCGGCTATCACCGTCACCGTCATGATGACGAGGAAGATCTGGATGATCCCTGTTGAATCCATTCTGTTGTCAGCCCCTGTCTGTTCAGATATCTCCGTCCTGGATGAGGTGGTCGAGATGAATGTTCCTGAGCATCTCTTTGCAGTTTATCCGGAAGTTGCTGATGAGTTGTTCGACATCCATCTTTTCCATGTTCTGGATGAGCATATCGATCTCGTCGTTCCCGGATGGAGTCGCTGCAACCATCTCCTGCACAGGTCTCGTGCCCGGCATGGGGATCCTGTGCCCTTCCCCTGTCGGTTCCGCGCGGCGCTCCGGTGAGCATGCCGCAGTGGGTTCTGCCACTCCAGCGAGTGGTCTTCCCCCGCCCGGTGCGGGTTTTGTCGGTGATGTTCTTTTCTCCCTGCCGGCGTCGCCGGCATCAATCGCACACGGCCGGTTGAACTCCCTGGCGAGCTGTACCTGCTCGGGTGTCAGGAGGTTCAGTTCTGCCGCTGCTTCGCTCTCATCGTTCGATACGGCGTCCAGTGCGTGCTGTCCTCTTATGCCCCCATATTCGGCAAGCACCACCAGACCTTCATTCAGCACCAGGACGGCACTCTTCTCGCCAGGGACGATCGTACAGATCCCGGTGAATCGTGCGGAAGCCATCTCCTCTATCAGGACACGGGATGTCGTGGACTTGATAAGGCGATGGAACCGACCTCGTGGCAGCTGCATACGGACATCCTCAATACTGTTGTATGAGATAAACCTTGTCATTTATACTTTTTGAAACGGGCATGGTGGTCTCGCGCCCCTGCACATCATAGCCGCACTCGTGAACTGCCCTGGCCCGGAGAGGGGCTCTCAGATCCGCCCCCGGGTTTGCTGCCGGCAAGGGTGCCGCAAGGCTCATCGGTCCAGTCCCATAGGAGCCTGACGACCTCCTTTTCGGCAGCCCGGACCCCCCCTTCGACCGCCGGGTCTACGCCCCGGTGAAACGCCCGTATGTCGCCCACCTCGATGCCGATGGTCACGACCTCCGCGACGCACCCGAGTTCTCGGGCCACTGCCACTGCGTCGCCGATGCCGATATCGTGGAGCGAGCATGCGGGAAGGTCCAGAGAGGGCGGTGTTGCAAAGACGACGACGTCGCCGATACGGTTGCCGATGCCCGTCATCGCATCGACGATCACGACCTTCTCGTACCCCTCCATCAGGGGTATGAGGCCGAACCCCCCGGTGCCGCCGTCGATCGCGTCGACGCCCGGGTACCTCCCTTCAAAGAGCTGCATCACCAGGATCCCCGCTCCGTCATTCCCCATGAAGGGGTTTCCGCACCCGATGATGCCGATCCGGTTCTCTCGCATCTTCGCCTTCCCCACTGATTATATCCGGCGAGGTACAAAAGGGTACTGAGACCCGGGGAGCAAATCGTCAGTCCCGGGAGCGGAATGTGAGGCGTATGATCCATATCGTACCTAAACCGACCGATACGCCGGACGACAACTCGACCGGCGCGGTGATACGGGAGCTGGAGAGGGCCGGTGCCCGATGCAGGGTCATCGATCTCGGCACGATCGATCCTCTCGACTCCGGGCTTGAGAACGAACTCATATGGGTCTGCGGGATCCGGCAGGACGGCCATCAGTTCGAGACCCTGAGCGTGCTTGCGCTCCATAACCAGGTGGTCAACACGCCCGAGAGCATCGTCACCTGCGCATCCAAAGTGATGACGACCGCCCTTCTCCTCCATGACGGCATCCGGACGCCGGAGACGGCATACATGCGCTCGGAGGCGCAGGCCGGGGCGTTCCTCAAGCGGCACGGAAAGGTCGTCTATAAACCGCTCTACGGGTTTGACGGCAACGGCATCCGCCTGGTGGAGAGACCCGACGACTTCGGGCCGGGGCCCTGGTATCTGCAGGAGTACGTGCCAAACGACCGGGACTTCCGTGTATTCGTCATCGGTGGAGAGGCCGTCGGCGCGATAGCCCGTGTATCCGAGGGCCTGATGCACAACATCCACCAGGGCGGCATCGGCTCGCCGGTCCCGATCGACGAGGAGATGCGGGCCATAGCCGAGGCATCGGCGCGGGCGGTCGATATCGACTACTGCGGCGTCGATCTTCTCCGCGATAAGGAGGGTTACACCGTCCTCGAGGTGAACGGGACGCCGAACTGGCACTGCATGGCGGCGCCTATCCCGCGGCTGCTGGCGGCGTACCTCATCGAGCGCAGGCGCGCCATGCGGGGTTGAGGAGAGGAGCGCCGGGGCAAGGCCCCGGCCGGGCACCCTGCCCGCGGGCGATGCGGGGCAGGAAAGTCGTTACTGGAGATACTCGATCTCTTTTAAGGCCTTCTCGGCGAGTTCCTTCATCCGGGCAGATATCCTCCCGGATGATGAGAACTCCACGTCCTTCATGGCGTTGGCGAGTTCCGTTCCGAGCACGAATATTGCGTATTTATGTTCCATCTTGCTCTTATGCACCTGAGAAGGATCTATCTTTAATGCGTAATACTGTGAAAACTTCAACTCCGGATTCATCAATTCAAAATAGTCTTTAATCTCCGTAAGTATCCCATGTAAGGCTATTAACTCTTCCTTGTGCATATTCTCTCCCGGAGATAAAAATAGTAGATATAAACATATATAAATTTGCACCCCGGATAATCTTCACCCTATCTTTATAAGCCTGATGGAGAGAGGGCGCTTCACGATGCCTTTGAAGTCGCGGGCGGCCACGAACTCGAGGTCTCTTCCCCCGATCTGGTCGAGGAGCTTCTGGTCGACGATGCGGTCGACGACAAGCCCTTCGACGTCGCCGGCGAGCGTCTGGAGCGCCCCCTCGACGTCGGCGGCGTTCGACTCCGCCAGAACGGTGTAGTCGGGGGAGAGGAACCGTGCGATCTTTCTGTCCCGGACGTCGGCCATGTGCTCGCCGAGAGTCGACGGAGGTCTCCGGCTCCCCTCTTTTGCCGCCGGCCGCTCGCCGCTGCTCCCCTCGCCCGCACCGGCAGGAGGTCGCGCTTCGGCAGGGCCGGCAGGGGGGGGCAACCGTTCCGCCGCCGCTCCTTCGTCGACGATGTGATCGGTGACCACCTCCACGGGCACTTTGTTCCGGAGCGCCTTGACGATCTCCTTGCGGCTCATCTCCTCGACGCTCTTCCCCCGCGGGCTGTAGGCCACGAAGTCGATCTCGGCGACCTGGAGGAGTTCGCGGAGGATCAGTTCCCCGCCCCGGTCTCCGTCAAGCAGGGTCGTCGCGGTCTTCTGCGAACAGAGGTCGATGATGACGCGCGGGACGTTGGTCCCTTCGACCGCAACCGCGTTCTTGATGCCGTAACGCAGGAGGTTGATGACGTCGGCCCGCCCTTCGACGAGGATGATGGCATCGGAGGCCATGACGTTCGGGCCCGCGTGCACCCTCTCCTCGCCGAGGTACTCGAGTTTCTCTATCCTGATGACCTCCCTGACCTCGTCGAGCAGGTCGTCGCTGCTTATGGCGCCTTCATCGAAGTCTTCGAGGAGGAGCTCTTTTGCGCGCTCGACGATCTTGCGCCGCTTGGTCACCCGGATGTCCTCGATGCGGTCGACCTTCACGCGGGCCGTGCATGGCCCGACCCGGTCGATCGTCTCGAGCGACGAGGCAAGGAGAGCCGTCTCTGCCCGGTCAAGCGACGACGATATGAGGATCTCGCCTTTCGTCTCGCCTCTCTTCGTGGTTATCTGAACGTCG
Organism: Methanoculleus sp. EBM-46; assembly: GCA_001896715.1. GTDB lineage: Archaea > Halobacteriota > Methanomicrobia > Methanomicrobiales > Methanoculleaceae > Methanoculleus. The sequence goes on along the minus strand of MPOY01000552.1, from coordinate 5,158 downwards.
ATCCTGCCGACGCGGCCGGTTCTCTGGAGATCGCGCAGGTCGAGGTCTTCACCGAGGAGACCCTCGGTCTGACCGAAGATGGCGCCCACCACGTCGGGCTTGTCGACCACCCCCTCGGCCTGCAGAGTAAGATGAATGAGGTACTTTGTGGTTTCTGGTGAATACATGGAGTCATGCCTCCTTCCTGGTAAGTATGATCGCCCTCGTGCCGCGCGGGTCACGGTATGCGCGGGCAGAGGATCAATTATATATCGAAGGTGCAATTACTTAAATCAGATGGGGGATTGAACATAAGGTTTTTTAAAAGAGAAATCCAAATTTGAGTCTTATCCAGGCATCTTTTGAATTTATGGCGGGTTATATATCCTCCGCTATAATAGCAACTCAATCCTCGTGATATACCTCCGGATCATGCACCGGCGGCGTTGAGGCAGGCGAGGACACCGTCTCTTGATCGTCCGGCGACCGCGACGGTCTTTGATGAGGACGTGTGCCCGGATAGGATGACGACGTCGGCACGCGGCACGCCGAGCGTCCCTGCGACGAGGTCGACGACGGCGCGGTTCGCCTTCCCGCCGACGGCAGGGGCCGCGACCTGGCAGCGGATGCTCTTGCGCCATTCGTTGTAGCCCGCCGGAAAGGACGACCGTTTTGCGCCTGCGGTGACGTCGAGCGTGATGACCACGCCATGTGCGGTTTCGACGACGGCATCGGCATACGGTTCCATAAAAGAGCCTCGTGATATGTCGCCCGGCACTAACGATCGCGGATCACAGGCGGCTTGTGCCGGTCCTCACCCGATCGTACCCTATATGCCGGGCGTGCCTGTCGCGCACCCGGGTTGTCCCATGGATCATATCGGGCTTCTGCCGGTGATCACCCGGGGACCTATAAGGTGCGCTGTATCGGCTCTATATTATTCTATCTATAATGATAAATATCCTTGCCCGGGGTACCACGCCGGGTGCGCCTCCAGGAGTTCGCCGCCGGCGTAGGTGCGCCTGCCCCGGACGACGACCTCCTCGGGGAAGATGGCATCGAGCCCTTCGAACGGCGACCAACCGCATTTTGCGTGGAGACTCCCTGCATCGATGCGGGTGACCGCATCGGGGTAGAGGGCGAAGTCCGCCCGGTCGCCGGGGAGGAACCCGGCGCGGCGTATGCCGAGTATGGCGGCAGGCCGCCACGACGTCTTCTCGATGACCGAGGCAAGGGGTATGTCGCCCCTCCGCACCGCCGCCATGAGAAGCGGCACCATCGTCTCGACGCCGGGCATACCGGAGGGGGCACCCTCAAACGGCAGCTCTTTCTCGCGGAGCGTGTGCGGGGCGTGGTCCGAGGCGACGATGTCGATCATCTCCCAGCAGGACCAGAGGCCGCGCCGGGTCACCTCATCCCTGAGCGGGGGGTTCACCCGGGCCCGGGCGTCGTCCTCCGCGAACATATCGCGCGAGAGGAAGAGGTGGTGCGGCGTCGCCTCCACCGTACCCCGTGCGGCCTCGACCGAGGCGGCGGTGCTCATGTGGCAGAAGTGGAGCCGCATGCCGCCGGGGGCGAGAGCACGGACCGCCCTGACGGCGCGCGCCTCCCCGGCGCCGGAGCGGGCACGGTCGTGCTCCGCAAGCGTCGCCGGCGCCGGGCCTGCGACCTCCTCGGCGTGGACTGTGGCAAGCCCGCCCATGGCGTGGATGCGGGCAAGGAGTCTTTCGAGGGTCTCCGGGTCAAGCCCTTCGCCGTAACTTGAGGGGGCGGCGAATATCTCGCCGAACGCCATCGCACCGGCGTTACGCATTCCCTCCAGGTCTGCATCCGTTGTGACGCCCGCGTTGACGGCAAACCCGCAGACGGCGTGCTCCTCTGCCTCGCGGATGCGTGCGCAAAGGAGGTCGGGCGTGGTGAGGGGCGGGATGGTGTTGGGCTGGTCGACCACCACCGTCACCCCGCCGGCGACGGCGCTCTCCGTCCCCGTCCGCCAGTCCTCCTTCTCTGCCTGCACCCCTCCCCGCATGTGAACGTGCATATCGACCGCCGCGGGGAGACAGGTCAGGCCGCTGCAGTCGATCGTCTCGTCGGCACGCACCGCTCCCCCGACGTGCCGCACCACCCCGCCGGCGATGACGATATCGGCAGAGCGCCCCGTCGGGAGCAGGACGTTTTTGAGCACCAGGTCGGCGGTCACCGGCGGCACGCCTCCAGGTCGTCACGGGTCGCGTAGTGCACCTCTACCATGCAGGCGGGGTGGCAGCGCGTCTTTGACTCGCGCAGCCCCGGCACGCCCATATCGCACTCGCGGTTGATGAAGCGGTAGCGCCCGCGGAGTCCTGCCGCCGTCTCGGTCATGATCACCTTGTAGATATCCCGGTAGGTCTCGGGGAGGGCTTTCTCGAAGTGGACGACCGCCATATCCGCGTTGACCTCGTCGACGACCGATATCGCCCCGATGGTCTCGCCAACCCGGATGATCCAGCCCCGAAGCCCGATCGCGAAGAAGTTGTTGATCGCAAAGAGGATGGCCTCTTTCTCGTAGGCAAGGATGGGCACGGAGTCGCAGTCCCGCCACTCGCACCAGATGACCAGGAACTCCCAGACCTCGTCGATGTTCTCGCGGGTGATCGCCTCGACCGAGTAGGCGTACTCCCTCCTGAAGTGGTTGACCTGGCGCCGGACGGTGGCATAGCCCTTCCCGGCAAAGTCGGCGAGGTCTTCTGTCCTGTAGATGTAGTCAAAGTAGTCGCGGTCGGGATAAAGGATGAGGTTCGGGTAGATTTCGCGGATCCAGGCTTCATTCACCGGGTCGAGGACCAGCAGGGGAGCTGCGCCCCCCTCCCTCAGGGCGAGGTCGATGACGTCGTCGAGCAGGGCCGGGTTTTTCGGGCCGATCGGGGGGCGAAACGAGGTTACGCCGTCGATGGTGCTCGAGAGGACGATCGCGCCGTCCACGTCGGCAAAGCAGTAGTTCGCATAATGGTTCCAGCAGACCATGTTGGCAAACGTGTTGTCGCTGTGCACCTGCGGGTACTGCCGGTACTGCCGCAGGAAGAGATCGCGGTCGTCCAGGCTCACGGGTTTGAACTCGGAGAACTCCAGCAACGCCTCACCTCTCGTCCGGGTACCACCGCATGGGCGTGTGCCCTTCCATCCTCCGGAAACCGAGCGGTGTATAGAACGCTTCGGTCCCGGGTTCGGCGACAAGGGCGACCCAGGTGACACCTGCAGATTTACAGTGATCGAGCAGCGTTGATAAGATCATCGTTCCGATGCCCCGGCCCCGGTACCCGGGGAGGACGACCAGGTCCTGGATGTAGGCATCAGAGACTCCGTCCGATATCACCCTGCCCATGCCGACCGCTTTTTTTGCCGCCGGGTCGATGGCGACGGCAAAGGCAAAACTCCCGGCGATGAGAGCACGGAGTCCCGCGGGGTCCCACTCCTCGTTCCACCACCCGCCCGCCCGGTAGAGATCGGCTATCATATCCCCGTCCCAGACGCTTACCAGGCGCACGTCGATCGCTCTCTGCTCGATCATATCAGCATACCACTCCATTGCGACCGCATAACGATGTGCATGGTGGATCGGGCGGGCATAAAAATAGGTGTGACCGCCCGCTAACAGACGCGCGGGACCGGGTCGCCGATCGGTGGTTCTATGAACCGCTCTCCGCCGATAGCGGTCCGCATGACCACGTGGGAACCTTCGACGACCTTGCCGACGATCGCCGCGTCCCGCCCGTAGGGGTGCGACCGGAGCGCCGCGAGGACGGCCTCCGCGTCGCCGGGCGCGACCCCCATGACGACCTTTCCTTCGTTTGCCACCTCGAGGGGATCGATGCCGAGCATGCCGGCGGCGCTTTTGACGTTCTTCTTGAAGGGGAGGGCCTCCTCTTCGATGACGACGCCCACGCCGCTCTTTTTTGCCATCTCGTTGATGGCGTTTGCAAACCCGCCCCGGGTCGGGTCTTTCATGGCGTGGATATCGCCGGCCGCGAGCGCCCGCTCGACGAGCACCCAGAGGGGGGCGACGTCGGAGCGGATCTGGCCGCCGAAGTCGAACCCCTCCCGGTGGGCCATGATGGCGATGCCGTGGTCGCCGATGGTGCCGCTGACGACGATCGCGTCGCCCGGCAGAAGGCCGTTGTCCCGCACCACCCGGTCGGCAACACCGATGCCGGCCGTGTTGATGATGAGGGCATCAAGTGCGCCGCGTTCGAGGACCTTGGTGTCCCCCGTGACGAGGTTTGCCCCGCACTCGCCGAGAGCGATATCCATCGAGGCGACGATCCGCTCGAGGTCCGCGACCTCGAACCCTTCGGGTATGACCATGCCGCAGGAGAGCGCGATCGGCCGCCCCCCCATCATGGCGAGGTCGTTGATCGTCCCGCAGACGGCGATGCGCCCTATATCGCCGCCGGGGAAGAATATCGGCGACACGACGTGGCTGTCGGTCGTGAAAACGACGTTCTGGCCGCACATGGGGATGACCGCCCCGTCGTCGAGCGATTCGAGCCCTATACCGCCGGCGTTGGTGTGCTTGAGGTTGGTGATGATCTGCAGGAGCTCGCCCATCACCTCGCCGCCGGCGCCGTGCATGAGGTTGACTTTCATGCTTCGTCCACCTCTATCTCTATGTTGGTAACGACGATCTCCATGCCTGCGACGACCTCCGGGAGTTTTCCGCATCGGGGGCAGACGAACCGCTCGCTCCCCTCGTAACCGCAGGAACAGCGCGTGCGCGCCTCGATATCCCGGCATACGAGCCGGGCGCCCGAGAAGAGGGGGTCTTCCTCGATGATGACGTTGAAGAGAAACTCGACCTGCTCGGGGTTCACCATCGCCATCCTGCCGACGTCGACCGAGATGCACGTAATCTCTTTTGCGTTGTTCTCGATCGCCGCCCGGCGGGCGGTCGTGTAGATGTCGTAGGCGATGCTGTACTCGTGCATTACTCCTCCATCATCGCGGCGTGGACCTGCCTGAAGATCTCGCGGGTCTCAAGCCCCTCTTCTCTGCTGAGACGCTGGATGGCAAACCCGACGTGGACGAGGACGAACTCCCCGACGCTCACGTCCACGAGATCGAGCCTGACCTCCTGCTGCAGGTCGCCGAAGTCGACGACGCCGATGTTGCCCTCCTTTATCTCCAGCACCTCAGCGGGCATTGC
>MPOY01000587.1 GCA_001896715.1 Methanoculleus sp. EBM-46 | reverse complement strand
TCATAGATAAAGCTCAAGTGGCTATCGATGAAGCTTTTGTGGATCTTCTCGATTACAGGAGCCGTGTTCTCCATTTCCAGGTAGCTCATGAAGGGATAGACAAACCTGAACCAGAACTGGCAGAAGTTGTCCTTTATTCTGTAAAGCCCTTTCTTGCTCTTTTCAGGATTCCTTTCGGTTACCGGCACTTCCCGCTCAACGAGGTCCATATCAATCATTCCATTCATGTAGTACACAAGAGACGCTTGCTTCATATCGAGACGGCCAGAGATCTCGGAAGATTTTTGACTGCCCCCGGCGAGTGTTTTCAGTATGGAGAAATAGGTGCCTGTCTCTCTGAACTGTCTGTTCAAGAGAAAGACAGGTTCTTCATAGAGATAGCTCCCCTTTTTTAAGATGTTGTCGGTGATGTTCTCAAGAAGATCTTTTTCCGGCTGGAAAAGCTCTATATACCGCGGCACTCCGCCCGTGACGGCATAGATGGAAAGAAGCTCTTCGTCGTTTTTTTCTGGAAAGAAGCCGGCAAAGTCCGTAAAGGGGATCTGCGCGAGTTTAATCTGGGCAGTTCGGCGCCCGTAAAGGGGGCTTGAGTAGTCGAGCGTTTCAGAGTACATCATACCGATGAGAGAACCGCAGAGGATAAGCATCACATTCCTGTTCTTGAGCATCTCGTCCCAGATTCTTTGTAATCTTGATGAAAAACCGGGCTCTGTCATTGCAAGATATGGATACTCGTCGATTGCGATCACCGTCTTATCGGGTCCTCTTGTGAGCAGATCAAATATATCTTCCCATTCCAATGTGTTTTCAGGCCTCAGTAAGTTCAGTGCGGTTTTGTCAAAGGCAAGGGACTGGAAGTATTTGAGATTCTGTCGCCCTCCCTCTTCGGTTGAAAGAAAGTAGAGAGAGTCCTTTGATTGCATGAATTGTTTTATCAGGGTTGTCTTTCCGATCCTCCTCCTTCCATAGACGATCACAAGAGAACTTCCCTCTCTTCCATACTCATTCTCGAGTATCCCGATCTCTGTTTTTCGTCCGATGAACATAAGACCACCCCTGATAATAATAGTCACGACTATTATAGTCCAAACTATTATAATTTCAAAACTACCTTTCGCCTGTATTTATA
>MPOY01000199.1 GCA_001896715.1 Methanoculleus sp. EBM-46 | reverse complement strand
GTCGAACGAGAGCCAGCCGAACCGGTCGCCGTGCACGATCACGAGGTCGGCCCTGTCGGCGCCGCCGGTCTTGTTCAGGAGCACGACCTCCGGTAGGGGGACGTCGCCGAACTGTTCGGCAAGCAGGCTCCGTATGAGGGCCATATCCGCTGCAAGGGCCGGGCGGACGTCATGGGGCTGCAGGAGGGATATCTCCCCGACCCCGGTCCCGCAGGCGCAGGTGCGCCCGATGAGGGGGACGTTGCACCGGTCGCACCAGTAGAGAACTTTTTTTACTGCCGGTTCGCGCATCACGTGGTGAATAGTTGGCCGCCGCGAGCATTAAGTGAACCGATGATACGGATCCGGCTCTCGTGAGGAGAGGGATCGACCCTGTAGACGGCCGCAGTCCCGGTATTCGCCGCATCCGGGCGACGGTCTCGCACCTCCTCCACCCCGGCGCACCATGCCGACGATCGTCGCACCCTCGCCGTCAGGGTGATCCACGGCTTGATCCCCGGACGGCAGCATAAAATTTATTCGTATTGATGCGAATGATCTATGCGATGGCATCGCGATGCGTGAACAACCTCGGCGGACAGGTCCTCCTCAAGGACGTGACGCCGGAACAGGTGAACGACTACGTGCGCAGGCACTGCAAAGAGTACTACGAGATACCTCCGGGTTTCGTGTTTCGGGATATCCGGATGCTCTTGAAGTCGCCCATGCTCGTCGGCCTCCAGAACCGGAAAAAGAGGGTTCTGCTGCCGTTCACAAAGCCCTGCCCCGGTTACGGAACGATGCTCTATGAGATCACGGCAAAGGAGGCCGACCTTGATCTCATCAGGAGCAACCTCGCAAAGCTATCGGAGTGATGCGGGCCGCCGTACAGCGCCCGGCACGCTGCAGAGAACGTCCTGTCCTGCTTGCCCGGCAGCAGGACGGGATCGTACGGAAGTTGCCTGACCGATCGCTATATAGCCCCCGACAGGAAAACCTTATAGCGATCATTGTGGGCATTAAAGAGTGGGTAGTCCCTCAGGATAAGGTTTTTTTTGATCTCTTTGACAGGATGGCGCGAACTGTCGTTATCGCGGCCGACCTGCTCGTCGAGTTCGTCGAGAACTTTGAGAACGTCAAGGAGCAATGCTACCGGATGAAGCAGCTTGAGCACCAGGGCGACGATATCACGCACCAGATCTACGAGCAGCTGAACCGGACGTTCATCACGCCGCTCGAACCGGAGGAGATATCCCGCCTTGCGTCGGCACTGGACGATATTCTCGACTACATCGACGGCACCGTGCAGCAGATGTACGGTTACGGCATCACCGAGACCGACGCCTCGATGGTCGAACTTGCGAAGTTGATCCAGCTCAGCGTCATCGAGATCGAGAAAGCCGTCAACAGCATACGGTCGATCAAGGATCCTGGCCTGATCGAGGAACGTTGCATTGAAGTGAACCGCCTGGAGAACATCGCGGACAACGTCCTCGGTCATGCCATCATGGACCTCTTCCAGACGAAAGATGCGATCACCATCATCAAGCTCAAGGATATCTACGAGAACCTGGAGATAGCGACCGATAAATGTGAGGATGTCGCAAATGTCCTGAGCGATATAGCCATCAGACACACCTGACCGCTATGGACCCGATCATCATTCTCGGCATCCTGCTCGCGCTGCTCTTCAACTTCGCGAACGGTCTGAACGATGCCGCGAACTCGATTGCCACCATCATAGCGACCAAGGCCCTGTCGCCCCTGCAGGCGGTGCTCCTTGCCGGGGTCTTCAACCTCCTCGGCCCTCTTCTCTTCACCACGGCGATTGCGGCGACCATCGGGAGGGGGCTTGTCGATCCCGCCTTCCTCACGCCGCCGATGATCCTCATGGCCATGGTCGGCGCGGTACTCTGGGTCCTCGCAACCTCGTACCTCGGTATCCCCGTATCCAGCAGCCACGCCCTGATCGGGGGGCTCCTCGGCGCCGGCATCGCGGCCGCCGGGATGGGGGCGGTCTTCTGGCCGTCGCTTACGGCGGTCGGGCAGGTCCTGTTCTACGGGACTGTCGGCGCAGTCCTCGGTGCGATCGGCACGAGCGCGTACACGCTCCGGAAGGGCGAGTTTGCGCCGTGGCACCTCTTCCTCGGGGGGCTCATCGGTGTGACGCTGCTCATCCCGTCTGCGATCGTTCTCGGGTTTTTGAAGATCAACGGCATCCTTGCCATCCTGATCTTCATCGTCATCTCCCCCACGCTCGGGCTGATATCCGCGTTTGCCTTCGGCATCCTCGTCGCCCGCGCCTTCTGCGACTACCCTCCACGGCGCCTGAACAGCCTCTTTAGAAACCTCCAGATCTTCTCGGGATCGCTTCAGGCGGTGGGCCACGGCGGCAACGATGCCCAGAACGCGATGGGCATCATCACCGCCATGTTGCTTGCCGGCGGGTTGATCTCTGAGTTTGCCGTCCCGCTCTGGGTGATACTGGTCTCTTCGCTTGCGATATCCATTGGAACCCTCCTCGGGGGATGGCGGGTCATCGATAAGATGGCCAACCGGATCACGCGGATCCG
>MPOY01000478.1 GCA_001896715.1 Methanoculleus sp. EBM-46 | reverse complement strand
GAGGCCAGCACCAACCGGTCGACGATATCGGGATCGAACCCTTTCAAGACCCGTCCGCTCCGCTGGAGGATGGTCACTTCCGACCCGGCCCTGGCGGCCACATGGGCGAGTTCAAAGGAGATGTATCCTCCGCCGATGAAGACGATACGGTCGGGAAGCGTCTCAAGGTAGAAGAAGTCGTCGCTTGACGTCACGAGATCCGCACCCGGGACACCGAGCGGCCGGGGATGTGCGCCGGCAGCGATGACGATCTGACGGGCCGTGAGCGTATCGTCGCCGATCATCACCCGGTTCGGGCCGACAAAGCGGGCAGATTCGTGGTAAGTATCGACCCCTGCCTCCCGGAGACTCTCCTCCTTCCGTCGGGGGGTGGGACCGGTGAACGTGCGCACAAAGGCGATGAGAGCCGGCCAGTCGATCGAGACGGTTCCGCGGACCCCGTTCCCCTGCTGATCATGAACGCGTGCAACCACCTCGGCAGCCCCGGCGAGCACCTTCTTTGGGACACAACCCCGGAGAGCGCACGTCCCCCCATACTCCCGCCGGTCGGTGATCGCCACCCGCATACCGGCATCTCCGCAGTGCCAGGCGACATCAGAACCGGCGACCCCGGTCCCGATGACGACAACATCGTACTCCCGCTCCATAATGGGGCCCCAGTCACCACAGAGCGGTATAAAGGTTTACCCGGATCACGGGAGAGGAGAGCCCGTCAGGCCGCAGGTAAAACAGCTCCCGCTCTCCCTGGAGAGAGAGCGAAGGGCACGATCATTGCGACGACAGTTGCCGCACGGAGAATCGGAGAAGACCCGGATAGGGATGACCATGCCGGGCCTGGCGGCACCGCGGGGACCCCGGCCTCCGCCGGCGATTCCATCATTCGTAACTATCGCAGGCGACCCGGTGCGGGTAGAACCGCCCGCGGTGAAAGACCCTGACCTCGACTTCCTTTCCCTTCCGGAAATCCCTCATCAGGAGGTCGTAGTTCCGCCGGACGTAGCGCAACCCATCACGCGCAAAGAGGTCACGGAGGGCTCTTTTGAACCGGATCTCCTGGTCGAGGAACGCCGCCTCGTATGCCCGGG
>MPOY01000361.1 GCA_001896715.1 Methanoculleus sp. EBM-46 | reverse complement strand
GTTGACCTGGAACGTCGCGCCCGGGAGATGGACGGCTCCGGTGAATTTTCTCGCCCGCCGGGCAACGGAGGCGGGGATCCTTCTCAGTGAGACGGCAGTTCGATCTCACAATCCACGGCATGCAGTGCGACGGTGGCGGACGTAAAGGGTGGTGATCTCCTGCTCCGCGTGGCGCAACGGCATATATGATCCGATAAATCCCCCACACGGACCCGGTGGAGATGCTCTGCCCTGCTTAGCCTGCGCACGCCAAACGGCAGGGGCGCTTCAGAGAGGTCTTCAATACTCTACGGGGAGTGAGATCCCGCGGCAGTGCTGCGATATCCTTCTCGACGCTTGCCCTGACACGGATCGTGTATCCGGCCATTACTGCCTGTACCGTTTCCTGAACTCGCTGAACTCTATGGACGGCTCCTCACGGCGCTCCGCTACAACGGCAAGGTCATGAAGGTCTTCCTTGCGTTGTTCATACTCCTGCAGAGGGAGGATCACCGCGACCCGGTTGCCGTGCTCATCGACGATGTAATGTTCTCCTGGTGCATCCATATGCTTCTCTCTGGGTGCAGGGACTATCAATCTTCGTCTGCTCCGTCCGGGCGGGGAGCGTCATGAGGAGACTGCTTGCCCGGAATAAAGGAGATAGATAAGGTCTCTATACCGCAGAACCTTCATGACGCAGGTTCTACCTGGGATCTCAGAATATGTTGCAACGATACATCGGTATGGTGTTCTTCTTTTTGGTCTTCAAAGTTCTGTGGAATCCAAATCTCTCGTAAAAAGGTTCGGCATCGGGTTTGGCGTCGACGGTGAGGACGCAACACCCGGAATGTTTCGACACTTCCGTTGCTATCGATCGTATCGCGGTTAACATGGCTCGCCCAATGTCTCTTCCCTCGTACTCCTGGTGTGTAGCAAATCGGGCGATCTTGATCGCAGGATAGTAGGAGTGGGCATACCAATCTTTGTCATCCTCGGGATCGATATCCTTCTTGATGATGCTGTCGTTTAAGAGTGAAAAATATCCTATGTACTTTCCATCGTACGCGGCGAGATAGGTGACAGCGACGTGAGCATCTTGATTTTTCAACGCATCCACGGTCAGGTAGTCGTTCAGCTCCTGATGCCTGCAGGAGAAAGACCGGAGATCATGGCTCGGGGCGAGATGCTCGAAAGATATGTCCGACAGCGGTATCTTAGGGAGTCTGGCATCCGGGGGACTTCTCGCGGACATCTCAATCTCGTGAAAAAGGTCGGAGCGTTGTCAACGGATGGATCTTACCAATTCCTCTCCGTGGGCACGCACCCAGCGGGTCATCTCCCGCCCTTCCGGGGTGTCGTACCGGTCGGGGTCCGCCATGTACTCCTCAAAACGGCGGGCGTCGTCGCCTTTCAGGTAGAGGCCTAATTCGATCTTTTGGGCCATATCATCACCATCCTCGCAGGTTCTGATGTGTCAGGATGTACTTCTGGCTTCCGTGTAGATATATGTTATTACCCCGTTTGCCGGTACACGACCCTCGCGGTCGGGCTCATATCTGGAGGTTTCGGAGCATCCTGTATCATCTCGTCGGTGAGGAATGCCCCCTTTCCTTCCCGGGTATATCGTGTAATTCGGTCGGTGCACTCCTGGATATGGAGCAGGCGGATCCCGTCAGTGGCGGAGCCATACGGATGGACATTCCATCGACAGTCTTTTCTGTCAGTGGCATCTATACCATAGATACCATGAACGCCACAAAGCGCATTATTGTCAGGGAAGAGGTCTGGGCTGACCTCTCCAGCATGCGGGAGCCGGGGATGACCTTCTCGGAACTGATAGAGGGTATGCTCGAGCACGAAAAGAAGCGGCGGCTCGTTGAAGATATCAAGCGGATCCAGGAGACAGAAGAGCTCGTGGAGATCTCGTTGTGACGTTCGCCGTTCTGTTCCGGCGATCGGCGGCGGAGTTCCTGAATGCTCTGCCGGAGAAGTCGCAACGCATCGTCACGGCAAAACTTGCCACTCTGCGGATCGATCCTTATCCTGGTAGCGGGGGAGATAAAGAGCGCCTGAAGACGGATGATATGGAGGTATTTCGCCTCCATATAGGGCGATCGTTCACCGCGCTCTATCTCATCCACACCGACAAGAATTGGGTCGAGATCACGCACCTGATGACCATTGAGCAGGCGCATAAACGCTACGGCAGGCTCTAATACCAACATCGCCGCTTTTCGAGATAGGGGCCTGATTCAATCTTCTGGGCCATCGCCGTGCATGGATAGTCCCACGCCATGAGTTGATGGTGATCGCCAGTCGGTAGCGGGTTGACCTGGAACGTCGCGCCCGGGAGATGGACGGCTCCGGTGAATTTTCTCGCCCGCCGGGCAACGGAGGCGGGGATCCTTCTCAGTGAGAC
>MPOY01000280.1 GCA_001896715.1 Methanoculleus sp. EBM-46 | reverse complement strand
CCCATGGTCCGGGTGATCTTTTCGAGATCCCGAAGTGCCGGCATATCGTCGGGGACGAAGGTCTTTTCGTCTGCGCTGATGGGGACGCTCTGGTCGAGATGATACCCCCCTGCCGCGACAACGGCAACGAGCAGGATGACAGGGATCGGGTGTTTGGCGACGGTGTAGGCCAGCCTGCCGAGGAGGCGGTCATACCGTTCGATGAACGAGAGTCCGCCTTCCTGAGAACCTGATGTCGGCGCCTCTTTCTTCGGCCGGTAGTTCATGACGGTTGCAAAGACCGGGACGATGATGAGCGCCGCGATGTAGCAGGACGCGACCCCGATGGTGCAGACCATACCGAAGTCGGCCACCATCGGTACCGGCGCAAAGAACATGGCGATGAACCCGAGCGCCGTCGCCGACATCGCGATCAGGACCGAGGGGCCGAGGTTCACCACCGTGGCCCATACGGCCTCCGGAATCGTGCCGCGCTGGATCTCCTCATCGAACCGCGCGTGAAACTGGATGGCGTAGTCGATACCGATACCGATGAGCACCGGGAACGCCCCGATCACCACCATGCTGATGGAAATACCGGAGAGGCCCATGAACCCGAAGGTCATGATGAGCCCGACGGCGACAACCCCGACGGGGAGGAGACTGTAACGGACGTGGGAGAAGAGGAGCAGCACCGCAAGGACCATGAGAAGCATGGCCGCAAGGATCAGGATGCCCATCTGTCCTCCCATCTCTCCCTCCATCTCCTTGGAGAACGCAGGGTTGCCCGAGACCGTGACCGAGAGGCCCGGCGGGGGCCCTGATATGCGGATGGTGGACTCGATGTTCCCGAGGACCTGTTTCTGGGCACTCATGGAGACGCCAGGGTCGAGGGTGATGACGCTGATCGTCATGAGGTCTGAAGGCAACATCCGTTCGACCATCTCCGGCGGAGCCTCTCCGATGATAGCGTCGATCTCCGCTTTAGACGACGGCAGGGTGCCGCCGTTTGCCTGTTTCAAGAGGTCGACGACGCCGGAGACGCTGTCGACGTAGCGCTCGTTCCTGAGGTCCTCCTGGAGGTGATCGATATACCTGAGGGCATCGGGGCTCCGGACGCTGTCCGCCTCGTATATGAGCATGATCGCGTCTGAGCCGTAGGTGTCCTTATAGTGGGCGAGGAGCGCGCCGCGGGGGGTGTTCTTGTCGATGTAGGTGTCGTCGCCGGTCTCCATCGTCACCATCGAGAGCCCGAAGAGCGCGAGGATGAAGATGGCTCCGGCAACCCCGGCGACGGCCCAGGTGTGGTTGTTGATGGCGTCGGCGAGCCATTGGTAGGGGTTCTTCAT
>MPOY01000196.1 GCA_001896715.1 Methanoculleus sp. EBM-46 | reverse complement strand
GTTGTCAATGTCGAACGTGTAGCACAGTTCGTAGAAGAGTTCGCATTCTCCACAATCTTCCGCCCATACTCTGACCGTTACGCACATTTCCTCACAGTCCTGACCCGGGAAGTTGTATGTTACCGTTGCTTCGCCCGTGGTGAGTAGTTCGGCTTCTTTCGCGAATCTCTCTTCTACAGTTCCCCAGCAGGCATACAGCTCTACCTTCGTTACGTTCAGTATGTCGAAGTAGTTGATCTTCACCGGGAAGGTAAGCGTCGTAGCATCGCACGGCACTTCTTCTGGATCGAATCCTATGAAGATTACGTCTTCGTCTGTGAGTCCGTTTATGTCTTCTATCACAAGTGACCATTCGTCAGTGTTTCCGCAGTAGTCTTCTACTACTGCCGTCAATGTCGCGTCGGCGCAGGCTACTGTTCCGAACTCCCACCAGTAGGTAATAAGATACTCGCATTCTCCCGGTATAAGTTCCTTGCTTAAGAACTCCGGTACTGTCTCGAATGGACCTTCTACAAGTATGTCGAAATATACAGGATCCGGATTGCAGCAAGTCTTTATGTACAGGTATGTGCCAGTGTCGTCGCAGTCGAATTCTTCGTACCAGAAGTCGAGAATTTCGATTGCTCCTTCACTGTTGAGTACATATATGCCTTCTGCGTAGTTCTTTGTGACAGATTTCGTAACGTTTGTTGCTTTTATCGTCAGTGGCTTGAAGGTGTTCAGTGATACCATCGGCGCTGTGAATGATGCAGTGTAGATGTCGCCGTTCTTTTCGGCTTCCACTTTTTCGCCTTCAAATGTTATCTCCACTACTTCTCCGTTCTGCACTTCTACCGTTATTTCAAAGTTCGTGCCTTCACACACTGGATCCGGTTCGTAGCTGTAACCCACAATGTATGGAGAGGATTCCTCGACAAAGTTTGCCGTAATCACTTTGTCTTCATCCATCACGATCGTCTCTTCTGAGTCGGAGCTTTCCAGGTCTCCAGTCCAGCCACCAAAGTACCATCCGGCACCCGCAAGCGCCGTCAGCGAGACTTCCGTTACCTCTTCATACAGCAGCTCTTCTGGATCGACTGTTACTTCCCCGTCTCCAACTACCATCAGGTCAAGGGTATACAGCGACTTCCCGTTGAGTATGTTGAAGAATCCGCCTTCACAGATTGAAAGCGCGTAGTTCGGGAGTCCGAGCGTGTCAAGAGTGTCCTGTGTAAGGTCATACTTCGGATTGTTTGGATATGTTGCAAAGTCCCAAATCCATGCATCTCCCGATTGAATTACAACATAAGAATCGTTCACGAGTATTACTTCAATGAGCAGCTCGACCTTCTCTGCAAATGTCATGTTCTCGAGGCATTCGAGAGAGTAGAAGATAAGCTCGTCGTCTATGAGTACATAGATTCCTGTCTTGTCTTCCACTGCTGCCATGTCGAATGTTGACTTTGTTTCTTCAAGTGCAACTGTCTTCTTTAGAAGCTCCACACCCCTGGAGTCTCTAACTGAGAGTGTCACTTCGCCTGTCCCAATGTTCGCGAAGAATCTCGATTCGGCCTTGCC
>MPOY01000195.1 GCA_001896715.1 Methanoculleus sp. EBM-46 | reverse complement strand
TGCTTCTTCGCTTGTCCGTCGATAGTTCCGATATTCGCTTCTATCGTTCCTACCCACCATTCAATGCAGTTATCGTTGCATACCAAACAGTCTTCGCTTATGATCTCCCAGGTGAGCGTTACACATTCGGCTTCACATGGCTCGTATGGTTCAACTTCAAGCGAAATGTCCGGGGCCAGTGTGTCTATCTTTATCTCTGTCCCGTCGGATGTCTCTCCACAAGCATCCCATGCCGTGAAGGTCATTTCCGCCATCTGGCAGTCAAGTCCGGATATGTTCCATCTCCAGTTAGAATTACCCTGGCCATCCACATCGTTCTTCCATGGAGCATTGGTCTCCTGTCCGTAAGATACCCACTGCATGTTGGTTACATTCGGATCGGGGTCTACGTCTTCCCAGTGTTCTATAGATCCGGCTGTCACTTCTATCACGAAGTCTTCTGGACAGTTGTCGGTTGCTTCCCACGTGAGAAGTGTGGTCGGCGAGTTGTACACGACGTCGCACAATTCCTCCGGATCCGGCACCGGTTCCATGTCAAATTCCCAGGATAGGATCTCGGGCCTTACGTTGTCTATGTTGTAGGTCGCCGTCGCTACCGTCTCGTTTCCACAGCTGTCGATAGCGGTTATTGTGAGCGTTATATCCACACAATCGAGATCCTCGAATGTCCATGTCGCATTTCCAGTAGGCCCAACGACTGCCATGTCACCTATTCCATTTAGTTTTCCATTCAATGCCACCGTGTAAGCCATAGGCGTCGCATCTAGTGTTCCATAGCTAACCTCGAGCATTACTTCTTCAATGCAGTTGTCCGTTACGTCCCAGTTGAATGTCGTGAATGTAGCGCAGTGATCCGGTTCGAGTATGTCCAGCTCTATTGAAGGTGCCATGTTGTCAACAAGAACCCTCGCTTCTTTCGTCGTTGTGTGTCCGCAATAGTCAACTGCGGTTATCGTGTAGGTGAGTACTTCACAGTCTATCTCCGGCAGTTTCCACAGTAC
>MPOY01000206.1 GCA_001896715.1 Methanoculleus sp. EBM-46 | reverse complement strand
CCTCACCCTGAACGCCATACCCATCCTCGATGCGAAAGGCGATATCGAGATGGCCTTCTACGTCTGGAACGACTGGACCAGGAGCAAGGAAGAGGAAGACCAGATCAGGGCCCTGATGGAGACAGCGAAACAGGAGGGCGAGAATCTTGCAAAAAGCGCTGAGGGGCTCGGTTCTGCACTCGCTGCGATGGCGAAGGGCGACCTGACCGCGTTTGTGGATGCAGGAGCGGACGACCCCCTCCAGAAGGTGAAGAGCGATTACAACGCCTCGCTGACCGCCATCCGCTCGCTCCTCGCGGAGGTGGCACGGGCGGCTCATCAGGTCGAGCTGACAACAAGAGAGGTCAGCAAGAGCTCTGACGAGATCATCCGGGCCACGGAGCAGGTCGCCGTCTCGACGCAGCGGTCGTCTGAGGATGCGCGGCGCCAGCTCGACAAGATTGAAGAGATCGGGAAGGATATCAACGATCTCTCAGCATCCATCGAGGAGATTGCAAGTACATCGCAAGAGGTCATGGAACACGCCTCAAAGGCGTCGAAAGAGGGCAATGAAGCCGCCTCGCTCGGCGAGGTCGCGACGAATAAGATGCTCCTCGTCGAGGGGATCTCAAAGCAGACCGTGGACGAGATCAGCACCCTCAACAACCAGATGCGGGAGATCAACAACATCGTGAAGTTGATCACCGATATTGCAAACCAGACCAACCTCCTCGCGCTCAACGCCGCGATCGAGGCCGCCCGGGCCGGGGAGCACGGCCGCGGGTTCGCCGTGGTTGCCGGCGAGATCAGGAACCTTGCCGGCGAGTCCAAGCGGGCGAGCCAGGATATCGAGGACCTGATCCGGACGATCCAGGCGAGCACCGAGAAGACCGCAGGCTCCATGAAGGCATCTCACCAGGAGATCCAGGCAGGCATCGAGAGCGTCAACAAGGTCATCGGAGGCCTGAGCCGGATCGTCAACGGGGTGGAGGTCGTCGCCCACGGCATCACCGAGATCACGAAGGCCACCGAAGACCAGGCCAGTTCCACGAACAACGTCATGCAGAAGATGGACGAGTCCACCCACATGACCAAGGAGAACCTGGATCGCACCGAGGATATGGCAGCGCTTGCAGAAGAGGTCAGCGCATCGACAGAAGAGGTCGGGAGTGCAGCGCACGAACTGGCAGGTATGGCCGAGCAACTCCAGAAGGTCATGAAGCAGTTCAAGCTGAACTGAGGGGGAGACGATGGCAGCATCCGTAGACGTTGTGGAATTCCAGCTCGGGGAAGAGCATTATGCGCTGGATATCCAGATAGCGCGAGAGATCGTGGAGATGATGCCGATCACTCCTCTCCCCCGTGCGCCCCGGTACCTTGCGGGCATCATCAACCTGCGGGGCGAGATAACGAACATCATCGATCTCAGAGATCTCCTCGGGCTCCCCGGTTCAGAACGGGTGGAGAGCCGGAAGATCGTCGTGCTGATGCCGGACGTGGCGGGCGGGTCGAACGTGGGGATCATCGTCGACGATGTGCACAGTGTCGTCTCGGTTCGCGACGATCAGATCGAGCGCATCAACGATGGCATCACGTCGTCAATCAGCAACTATGTCAAGGCGATCATCAAGAGGGGGAGCGGCGGCGACGGGAAAGCAAAGACCCTCATCATCTGGCTCGACGTCCAGAAAGTGATCGGCGATCTCAGGCACTACCAGAGCATGCCATAAGCGATCCCCGGCAGGAGGAGAGCCCCCACATGGATGCATTTGCGTCACTCCAGAGAAGCATCGAGAAACTGGTCCAGATCAAGTGTGCAAACTACAAGGAGGACTACATCAAGCGGCGCATCCTCTCGCGGATGCGCCTGACGAACGCCGCGGATTACGAGGCCTACCACAGGTACCTCCTTGCAAACCCGCAGGAGGTCAACCTGCTCAGGAACGCCCTCACCATCAACGTCACGAAGTTCTTCCGGGATCCCGAGGTCTTCGAGGTGGTGCGGCGGGAGGTGTTGCCGGATCTTGCCGGCCGCGGGAGATCGATCCGGATCTGGTGTGCCGGTTGCTCTTCGGGTGAAGAACCCTACTCGATCGCCATCCTCGCGCACGAATTGACGGCGCTTCGCCCGGATGTCAGCGTGATGATATACGCGACCGACATCGACGCCGTGGTGCTGCAGAAGGCCATGGCCGGCATATATGACGCAAAGGCGCTTGAGAACGTGGATGAGAGGAGGATCCGCAAGCACTTCGTCAGCCACGATGACGGCACGTTCGAGGTCCGCTCCCACATCAAGGATCTCGTTAAGTTCCGGCAGCACGACCTGATGTCGGGCATCCCGATAACCCGGTACCTTGATGCCGTCACCTGCAGAAACGTCACCATCTACTTCACCGAGAACCAGAAGAACGAACTTGCACGCCTCTTTCACTCCGCACTCGGCGCTGATGGCTATTACATCATGGGGAAGACGGAGTACCTGGCGCGAGAGGTTGAGCATCTCTTTTCACCCTACAACATTGCGCAGAAGATACTGCGTAAGGCCGCATAGCGCCTGTAGCGGGTGCCGGGAGGCATATCCCGGGCACCGCTCCTGGTCCCCGCGAGAAGGCGCGGGCAGGGCGGGGGTGCCGGCGGAAGTGTACGGGTATCCTTTGCCGAAGGCGCGGGTGAGGTGGAGCTGCCGGAGAAGGGCGTATGATTACCGCGTCCGGCTGGGCGCCGCGGAGGCCCGACCTTACCTGCGGCGACCGGATGGGTCCGCTTCCGTCCTGGTCTCGCCGAACTTCGATATCTCGTGCATGAGGGTCTTGCGGGCCTGGTGACGCTTCAACTCCGAGAGCAGCAGGAAGAGGTTTACGCCGACGACGATGAGGGTCAACATGAGGCTGATCCAGCGCCGGCCATCGTCCTGGGTTGTGATGCAGATCGCTACGAGAAGCACAACAAACGAGAGCAGATAAAATATCACCCATGTGCGCACCTCAGGGATTTCCATGCTCTCATCAGGACGGTGGCACCGTCTCGGTATTAATCGTTCCGTTTTATGGTCTTGATTGAGAGGGGGG
>MPOY01000208.1 GCA_001896715.1 Methanoculleus sp. EBM-46 | reverse complement strand
TTCCACCTCGAGAACGGCGGGATGTCCCGGTACGACAAGTTCCGCTACATCTACGCCCACATCCTCCACGAGCCCCTCACCCCCAAGCAGGAAGAACGCCTTGCAAGCAAGTACGTCAGCCTGATCTTTGAATCCATGCTCACCGTCCCCTGTGTCGAGGGCGCGGAGGACCTCCTCGAGGGTTGCTCGCATGCGCTCCCGCTCTACATCGTCTCCGCGACCCCGGAGGGCGAGATGCAGGAGATTGCCCGCCGGCGGGGCCTCACGAAGTACTTCGTCCGGGTATACGGCTCGCCGAAGACGAAGGCCGAGTGCATCAGGGAGATCCTCGCCGAGACCGGCGCGTCCCCGGAGGAGGCCCTCTTCGTCGGCGATGCCCCGAACGACTGGGAGGCGGCTCACGAGACCGGCGTCAGGTTCGTCGCACGGATCCCGCCCGGCGACCCGGACCGGTTTGTCGGTCGGCCGGGGGTGGAGGGGATCGTGGCGAACCTTCATGAACTCCGGGAGTACCTACGGGAGAGCGTATGCTCATCCCGATCTCATACCCCTTAAACCGGGCAACGCCGCTCTACCCCGGAACGGAACCGCTCACGATCACCGCGATAAAGTCCTTTGAGAAGGGCGATGCGGAAGAAAAGAGCCTGATCACCGCATCAAGCCACGCCGGGACGCACATCGACCTTCCCCGGCACTTCTGTCCGGGCGGGAGCTCGGTCAGGAGCCTCCTTGCGCCGGAGGCGGTCTTTGCACCGGCGCGTTGCATCGATGTGCCGAAGGCCGGGGTGGAACCGATCCGGATCTACGACCTCCTTCCACACCTCGACGCGATCCGGACCTCGCGCGCGCTCTTCATCCGGACCGGGAGCGGTCGGCTCCGGGAGAGCAACCCCGATGCCTACGCAACGAGGCACCCCTGGGTCCACCCGGAAGTGCCGGAGTTCCTCTGCAGGGAGGGGCCGGCCATCAGGCTGTTCGGGATCGATACCATATCCATCGCCGTCCCGGCAAAGCCGGAGGAGGGGCAAAAAGC
>MPOY01000382.1 GCA_001896715.1 Methanoculleus sp. EBM-46 | reverse complement strand
ATTATCGCTGCAAGGAGTGCGGCGAGCGGTTTAAGGGCATCGGAAAGCGGCCCATGTGCCCGAGCTGCCAGTCGGAAGATGTCGAAGAGGCCTGAAGGCAGCGCATCCGGGAGCCCTCCCACCGCGCCGGGCGAGGCTGCCGTCCCCCTCGCGAGGGAGATCCTGATCATCAGGAGAGGTGGCTCTTTTCTGCTCGTGGGGAAGGCCGGTTCCCGGTTTATCCTCTGTATCGAGACCCCTGACGACGAGTACTGCCTTGCGGTCGACCCCGACGATCTCGTCGTCGTCTCGATGCCGGAGGGCGGGCCTATCGAGCAGGCACGCATGATGCTCGAGCTGGTCCGGCAGTACCATATCCCGCTCGTCGTTCTTCCAAAAGATCATCCGGGGTCAAAACGGCTTTCGATGGTCGTCTCGGTCGCTCCGGAGATCCTGCTTGCCTGCGACGTCCGGCGAGGAACCCACCCCGAGCAGCACCTCCTCTGCTCGTCGGCAGAACTCTCCGGGCTCTCGCTTGCCGGGGTTCCCGGGGGTATTACACTGAAACAACTCCCCCCCGGGGCGACAGTAGAACGTCTGAATCCGGAGAAATCCTCTACGGACAAACAACAATAAATATATGCTCATTTTCATCAAATACTTATAAGCCGTGAGAAGGAGGGTTTGATGAAGACCGATGTCCTGAAAAGCATCAGGGAAACTGAAGAAGAGTATCAGGCAATGATCCGTGATGCGCAGGCCGGGAGGAAAAAGAGCCTCTCGGATGCCGAGTTGGAGGCCGATAACCTGGTCCAGAAGGCACAGAGCGATGCCGGGGACTACAGGAATCGGCGTCTTGCAGAGGCACGGGCCCAGGCGCAGAACAGGTACGCAGAGATAGTCAGGGAGGGTGAAGCGCGCGCAGAGACGCTCAAAGCGCAGGGAGGCAAAAACCTCACACGAGCTGTAGACTTTGTCGTCTCGCGGTTCAAGGAGCACCTGCATGTTAAGGCCTGAAGGGATGCGCCGACTGCTCATCGCAGTCCCGAAGGGTGAGATCGATACCGTTATCAGGGAACTCTACCGGCACAACATCTACCACATCGAAGATTTTGTGCCGGAGAGCGAGTCTCCCGATGAGTTATCGATCGGTCACCCGCTCCCGGGAGCAAGCGATGCGGCCTCGGCGCTCATCAAGGTCAGAGCCATCGAGAATGCGTGCGGGATAGATCCCGATAGCGTTGAGATCAAAGAGAAGATTCCCGCATCGAAGGTCAGGGAGCGGATAAGGACGGACCTTCCCGCCATCCAGAAGGAGGTGGAAGGCCTCGTCGCAACACGCTCGAAGCTTGAGGCGCAGAAGAAAGAGCACGAGCAGCGCGCAAAAGAACTCGAACCGTTTGCCGCGCTCCCTCTTGACCTGGAACTTTATCGGGGATATATCCGGTTTACTGTCTTTACCGGGCATATCAGGCACGATGTAGCCATCGACGTCCCCCACGAGAAATATTTTTCCGACAGGGTGGACGGCAACATAATCGCCGTCGTGGTGCCAAACGAGCACCGCGAAGAGGTCGAGCGGACTCTTCTTGATTCCGGGTTCCAGGCGATTCCCGTCCCTGAAGAGGCGGGAGCTCCGGCTGATCGTCTGAAGAACCATATCGACGAGGCCCGGGAGGCCACTACCGGGATCGCCGGGGTCAACCAGAGGCTTGCAGAGATCCGGGACAGGCACACTGATCTCCTGGTAGCATGCGATGAACTACTCACGGCCGACGTAGAGCGGGCGGAAGCCCCGTTGCGGTTTGCTACCACGGAGGAGACCTTCATCACCGAAGGCTGGGTGCCTGAGGATCGGGCGGACGGGATCCGGGCGGCACTGGAGAAGGCCACCAACGGTCGGATCTACATCGGGGAACTGGCGATCGATGACGACGCAAAAGTCCCGGTGGAGTACGAGAACCCGTCGTTTGCCTCACCGACCCAGGTGCTCATGGATATCTACGCGCGACCCCGGTACTCCGAGCTCGACCCGACACTGATGGTAGCCATCGTATACCCCATCTTCTTCGGGCTGATCCTCGGCGACGTGGGGTACGGCGCGATCCTGCTCGCCTTAAGCTTCGGGCTCCGGAAGTTCCTGAAGGGTGACGAAGGAAGGATGCTTCTATCGGTGCTCACGTACTCAAGTATATCGAGCATCATATTCGGGGTTCTCTACAGCGAGTTCTTTGGGGCTGCACTCCCGTGGCCGGCGCTGATCTTCAATCGGCACCTTAACATCGGAGGAGCCGCAGGCGGTCACCCCCCTCAGATCACCGAACTCATGATCCTCGCGATCTGGATCGGCATCCTGCATATCACGCTCGGGCGCATCCTCGGTATGGTCAACGCCCGGAAGCTCCATCACGGAAGACACGCGGCAAAAGCGGCAATCGCCAACGCCGGGTGGATCGGGACGATGTGGGGTATTCTCATCATGATCTGGTCACTCTACGCCATCCCGCTGATGCCCGACCTGACGGGTCTTCCCGTTGTCGCCATGGGGTTCAACGTTGCCGCCGTGGTGGGAGCCGTCCTTCTGGTGGCAGGCATTCTCGGGATCGCGCAGGAGAACGCACTCGAGCTTGTCGAGATCCCGACGATCATCAGTCATGTATTGTCGTACGCCCGTCTCGTGGCGGTGGGCTTATCCTCGGTCGCCATCGCGATGGTGGTCAACTTCATCGCGATCGGCATGCTGATACAGCCCCAGATCGAAGCGATCACACCGCTCGGCGTGATCCTCATCATCTTCGGCGTTCTTGTCCTCTTCGTAGGGCATGCGCTGAACACAGCACTCGGCCTCCTTGGAGGCGGTCTGCACTCGCTTCGTCTTCACTATGTCGAGTTCTTCACCAAGTTCTACAAAGGTGGAGGCAAGAAGTACAACCCGTTTGGCATGAAATCAAAGTTTACGGAGGAATAAAGAAATGGCAGATGTTGT
>MPOY01000134.1 GCA_001896715.1 Methanoculleus sp. EBM-46 | reverse complement strand
GCTATACCGGTCTCCTCGAGGAGGTCGGCGATGGTGTGCTCAAGCGCATGCGCCCTCGCCGGGTCGACGCCCCTCGCCCGGTTGTAGTCAGCGATCTGCTCTTCAAGTTCCTTCAGGCCGGCATAGAGGTCGCTTGAGGTCATCACCGCCTGCATGTGATCGACCAGGACCGCGTAGCTCCGCCGTTTGGCAATCGTCCCCTCAGGCGGGTTGTCGGCGTTGTAGATGTAGAGGTGGGGGACTGTCCCGATGGCGATATCGGGGTAACAGGCATCAGAGAGGGCGACCGACTTGCCGGGGAGGAACTCGAGGTTCCCGTGCGTGCCGACATGGATGATCGCATCCGCACCAAACACCTCCTCGATGTAGCGGTAAGTCGCGAGGTACTGGTGGGTCGGCGGGATATCCGGGTCATGGAGGATCTTGCAGACCTCGCCGTCGCACTGTGATCCGGCGCACCCGCGCTTCGGCTGGACGCAGACGATAGCATCTCCATAGCGAACGCCGGTGACGACGATCTTTCCCTCGTAGACCATCGCTTCACCCGGCGGTTGCCCCCACGTCTCGACGATGCGGGTTCTGACTGCAGGGGGGAGGGTCTCAAACCAGGCGGCGTACTCCTCCGGCTCCACCAGGGCAAGAGCGCCCCCCTTCCGGACGATCTCGGTAACCGATGTCCAGCGGAAATCGCTGATTGCTTTTCTGTTCATGATGTCATCGATCAGCGTCTTCCCGCTCTCCGGGCACTCGACCGCATACCCCGCATCATGCATCGCCTCAAGGATCCGGGCGACGCTCTCCAGCGTATCGAGGTGCGCCCCGGCCCCGACCGTCGCCTCGACCGATGCGCAGGGCTTGTTGTGGAGGATGAAGGCGACCCGTTTCCCGGCGGCCGGCTTCTGCGCAAGGTCGATCCACCTCCTGACCCGGGCCACGAACCTCTCCAGCCGCTCATCCATGGGGATGTGCTGCTCGCCGCCGATGCCTGCCAGGTTCCGGCTCCCGGCCGCACCGATCGGCATCATGGTGATCCCGCCCAGGAACTCGGGCATCGCGACGTACCATGAGACGTTGCTCCCGCGCATACCGTCTATACAGTCCCTCCATTCGGCCTCGGTCTGGTGGTAGAGGAACAGGGGATGGAAGACCGGCACGCCGAGCCCTTCAAGCGTTCTTGTGAAGGCATCGGCGTCGCGGGGCGGCGTGAATGCCCGCGCATCGATGAGCGCCGAGACCCGACCCTCAAAGAACATCTCCACCACATCCCGTGTGGACCGCGCCCCGATCTCCTCGTCGGAGATTCCGAAACAGAAGACCGGGAGGACATCGTAGTAGTCCTCGAGGCTTCGGATCAGGGTATCCTCAACGGTAAAATCCCCGTTCGCCCACCGGGTCCGGGAGAGGAGGAGTCCGACGCGAGTGGGGTGCCGGGAGGGATACCAGGCAAGGTATGCGTCAGCATCGTCGAAGATGCGCTCCGCATCCGGGTGGTAGGCCCCCTCCCAGTGGATCTCCTGCGGAGGGTCGTACGCAACGTCCATACCGGCGACCTCTGCCTGAACGTAGCGGACCAGGTTCTGGATATTCTCAGCCCCTCCATAGAGGAAGTAGGCGTTCACGGTCGAGACGACACTGAGCGGGACGGTCGAGGCCGACCACCAGGTATCGGTGTAGCCAAACGCTATGATGGGAATCCCTTCCGCAAGGCCGCCGAGGATCTCATTCCAGACCGGGTCGCTCGAGGGATGGGCCAGGACGACGTCCGAACCCCGGCACGCCTCGATACAGTATCTTCGCTTTTCCGGTTCGTCTCTCAACTCGTGCAACTGCCACGCCGAGAGATCGATCCCTGCCTCCCGCGCCGCATCGGAGAACTGCAACAGTTCGCTGCCCCAGGCAACTATAGTCATCTTCATGGTAACTCCACAGGTCTGTCGTTGTCAGAAGGTCGGAGGGGGACCACGTAGGGCACCCCCACCTCGTCCTTTACGGCCGCCTCGATGCCGTAGGCCGCGCGCACCATTCCCGGCGTCAGGAGGGAAGACGGGGTCCCCTGCCCGAGCACCAGCCCATCTCTCAGTATCAGGAGCCGGTGGCAGTAGCGTGCGGCAAGGTTCAGGTCGTGGATCGCCGCCACCACCGCAAGCCCGCGCTCTTCGGCGAGCCGGAAGAGGAGGGC
>MPOY01000135.1 GCA_001896715.1 Methanoculleus sp. EBM-46 | reverse complement strand
CGGCGGCCGCATCCGCGAGCAACGGAGGACCCTCGGCGATGCGGCCCGGGGAGAAGGGGGAGACCGGGACCGCAGATGCCGTCTGCGCCTCCCGCCACTCCCAGACGGCATCCATCACGTCGCCTGCCGTCGCCATCACGCTTGCGCTCCTGACGTCCACCACGACGGGGTTTGTGATCTTCCAGCGTTCGATGACCGTATCGAGGAGCCGGCGCCGGACAGTCCAGACCATCGGCGGATGCGAAAGCGAGACCAACCGGTCGATCTGGTCGGCCCAGACCGCGCCCTGGAGCTCGAACCGTCCGACCTCGTCGATGGCCATCAGATCGGTCTCCCGGGGGTTCGGCGGCGCGAGCGCCCGGCGGCCGAATGCAAGCCCTTCGGGGCGGAAGTAGAATCGGCCGTGGACTTCACACCGCGGGTCGGGGTCGACTGAAGAGAGTTCCTCGTGTTCGCCGGTGGCAAGGTCGACCAGGGTGAATCCCGACCTCCGGCCGTCCCGCACGTGCCCGGGAGCGAGCACACCCCGGATCCGGACATTTGCCCCGACAATGAGCCCGAGGACCAGGTGCAAAAACGTCGTCTTGCACTGGCCCTGCTCGCCGGTTATGATGAAGACCGGCGCCCGACCGTTTGTACCGGCGGGCTCTTGCCGCGGCGGGAGGCTGAATGGGGTGATGCGGGTATATCCCGGCCGCGGGTCGGCCGTGATCTTCGCTCCGGGGTACATGCATATACTTCTGCGGCTGCCCATATAAAACATCTTTACATATGCTATTTGTTTAGGTAATACCATTGACGTGATCCGCCGGGAAGGGTGGATGCCCGCCCCCGGGCCGGATGGCGATCTTCCCTGCCGGCGGTGGGGCATACGCCTCCCACCAGTATAAGTAACAACGGCGAACAATACCATACGGAGTTATACCAATGGCAGAGAAGACCGTCGTGCTTCACACGACCATGGGCAAGATCGCGATCCGCCTCTACGGCGACATGCCGGTGACGGCGGGAAATTTTGCAAAACTGGCAGGATCCGGGTTTTACAACGGTACAATTCTCCACCGGGTCATCGCGAATTTCATGATCCAGGGCGGCGACCCGACCGGTACCGGGATGGGCGGGCCGGGCTACACCATCGCCGACGAGTTCGTGAAGGGCCATTCAAACCGCCGGGGCACGATCGCCATGGCAAACACCGGCCGCCCGAACACCGGCGGCAGCCAGTTCTTCATCAACCTGGTGGACAACACCTACCTCGACTGGGACGACCCCCGGACGCCGAGCGCCCACCCGGTCTTTGGCGAGGTGGTCGAGGGGATGGATATCGTCGATAAGATCGGGAAGGT
>MPOY01000310.1 GCA_001896715.1 Methanoculleus sp. EBM-46 | reverse complement strand
TCGGCGAGGGCGACGATCCCCACGAGCGCCCCCCGGTCGACCACGGGAAAGCCGAGATGTTTCGTCTCGTACATCATCTCCACCAGCCGGGAGAGGGGCAGTGTCGGCTCCACGGTGGCGACGGGGCTGCTCATCGCATCCGCCACCGTGATGTCCTGCAGCAGTATGTTGTAGCGGAGGACCGTGGCCTCCTGGCTTGCCCCGATGTAGATGAAGAAGGCGATGATGATCAGGATGGGGTTGAGGAAGAGGAGCCCGACGATCCCGAAGACGACGGCAAACCCCTTCCCGACGTCGGCGGCGATCCGGGTCGCCCGGGAGAGCGGCATCCTCCGGGCGAGCCATGCCCGGAGAACGCGCCCCCCGTCCATGGGGAACGCCGGGAGGAGGTTGAACCCGAAGAGGAGGATGTTTAAGAGGCCCAGGTAGCCGAAGGTGAAGACCAGGACCCCGGCGACCGCCGGGTCGGCGACCGCGGCGTCGAAGACATAGACCAGGGCGGCGCTGATGAGGCCGATCGCAAGGCTCGTCATCGGGCCTGCGAGCGCCATGGGGAGTTCGATCTTCGGGTCCGGCATCGTCTCCTCCATCTGCGAGACGCCGCCGAGGATGAGGAGCGTGATGCTGTGGATCTCGATGCCTTTTGCCTTCGCGATGAGCGAGTGGGCCATCTCGTGGATGAAGACGCCGACGAAGAGGCCGAGAGCGACGATGCTCCCGAGTATATAGGGGTTGAGCCCGGCCGCAATCAGCGTCACGTCGATCGGAACGCCAAAGAGGGTCGCGATCAACTCGGTCGTGAGCCGGATCTGGCTCCCGATGATCCAGGCAAAGAGAGGGATCACGAGGAGGAAACTCCAGTGCAATTTGACCGGAATCCCGGCAAGTTTTCCGATCTGCAGCGACGCATTCATGGGAAATGAGTATCTTTTTATCATTTATAGTAGTATACCTTCAGAGGATACCGATGAGAACAGAGATCACCAACCTGTTTGAACTCCCCGTCTATACCGAAAAGGCCATCTTTGTCGGGAATGTTGATGACATCGTGGTCGATGTGGACCAAAAAAAGATCGACTCCCTTGCGGTCGGGAACCTCGACCCTGCGATCAGGGAGGTGATGAAGGGGTCGGGGCTGAAGATCCCCTTCCGCATCATAAAGAGCATCGGGAATATCGTCATCATCCGCCATATCCCGGGGCTCTTTCGGTCGCCGGCAAAAGAGGAATAACCGCGGGATCCTGCCTGCCGGGCGATCATGGATATCAACGATCGCGAGATCTTCTCACGCCTCGCCATCTTCCCCCCCTTTTT
The DNA here is from genome assembly GCA_001896715.1 of Methanoculleus sp. EBM-46. Classification (GTDB taxonomy): domain Archaea; phylum Halobacteriota; class Methanomicrobia; order Methanomicrobiales; family Methanoculleaceae; genus Methanoculleus. The sequence goes on along the minus strand of MPOY01000310.1, from coordinate 8,205 downwards.
TGTCAGGCTCGACGGCCGGGCCTTTCACCGCCTTGCCCGTGCGCTCGAGCTTACAAGGCCGTTTGACCCCCGGTTCCACGCGGCCATGCGGTCGGCCTGCCGCTACCTCCTCACGGGGAGCGGGCTTACGCCTCTCTTTGCCTACACCTTCTCCGACGAGATCAGCCTCTACTTCTCGACGCTCCCCTTCTCCGGGCGGGTGGAGAAGATCGACTCCGTGACCGCCGCATCTGCGGCAAGCGCGCTGACGATCGAGCTCGGGTGCCGCGAGCCCCTCGCGTTCGATGCCCGGGTCATACCCGCGGCAGGGGAGTTTGCGGTCGAGTACCTCGTCTCCCGGCAGAACGAGGCGTGGCGCAACCACATCAACGCCTACTGCCAGAGCGCGCTGGTCGATGAGGGGATGAGCCCCCGCGATGCCGCCGCCGCTCTCCGGGGGATGCGGTCGGAGGCGATGCACGAGATCATGTTCGAGCGCGGCGTCAACCTGGCGGCGACGCCGGCCTGGCAGCGGCGGGGGACGCTCCTCTACCGGGAGGAGTGCATAAAAGAGGGGTATAACCCCCTGACGGGGGAGCGCGTCGAGGCGACGAGGACCTGCATCCGCGAACCGGAGGAGACGCCCCTCTTCTCAACGGTCGAGGGGACGGCCTTTATCCGGTCGCTTATCGGTGCGTGAGATGCCGATCCGCATCTGCACGCCTTCCACGTCCCAGTCCTTCTCGAGAGCAAAGGGTTCGGCCGGCCTCTCTCCATCGGCGTGGCGGACGGTGAGGACCGCCGCCCGCACCTCCCCGGCTATCTCGTCCTTCCACTCCTCCTCCCCGATGAGCGCGACGATTCGCCCGTCGGCGACGTGGACGTCGGCGACGATGTAGTCGTCGACGTTCAGGTCGAGCTGGCGGCGCATCTCCTGGATCCGCCGGATCACCTCGCGGGCATACCCTTCGGCCTCGAGGGCCGGTGTGAGGGCGACGTCCACGTAGACCGTCGCATCTTTCATGGGCGCGGCAAAGACGCCCGCGGGGAGGGCCTCCGTGAAGGCGACGTGGCGCGCGGTGATCTCGTAGCCGTCGAGTTCGGCCTTCCCCTCCCCCTCGATAGCGGCCTTCAGGGCGGTGCCGTCCGCCCCCTCGATCAGCGCTTTGACCTTCGGCCCTTCTCTCCCGAACTCCGGGCCGATCGCCCGCATGACCGGTGCGGCCTGCCAGAGGATCCGCTCCCACGTCCCCGTGACGACCCTGACCGCCCGGGCGTTTGCCCGGGTCCGGGCAAGATCGTTTAAGTCCTGGAGAGCCGTCTTCACCTCGTCGCTTCCGGTGACCACAACGGTCTCGGAGACCGGCCAGCGGAGTTTCCGTTTTCCGGCCTGCCGGGCGGTGGCGACAGCATCGTCAAACGACTGGATGACCCCCATATCGGCCTCGAGGGCCGGGTCGATCAGGAGATCGTCCGCTTCCGGCCAGTCGAGCATATGCACGCTCTCGGGGTCCCCGGCGAGGCGGAGATTCTGGTAGATCTCCTCGACGATATAGGGGGTAAACGGCGCGAGGAGCGTTATCAGGCGGCGCATGACGTAGTAGAAGGTCTCGTAGGCATACCGTTTCTCCGGCGAGTCTTCCTCGAGCCACATCCGCGGCCGGACGAGCTGCACGTACCAGCGGGAGAGGTCCTCGAGGATGAAGGCGGCAAGCGCCCGTGTCTCCCGGTGAAGGTGGTACTCCTGCATATCCTCCCCGATCGCCCGGATGAGCGTGTTGGCCCGGGAGACGATCCAGCGGTCCTCTTCGGGCATATCCCGGATGTGGGACCGGACGAACGAGTCGTCCCACCGCTTGCCCTCCCCGGCGGCGGGCTGGAATGAATCGAGTATCATGTACGGGAGCGGGAACCGGTAGACGTTCCAGAGGATGTTGAGCGTCCGGTGGATCGTCTTCACGCCGTCCCAGTTGAACTTCAGGTCGTCCCAGGGAGCGTTCGCCCAGAGGACGTAGAACCGCAGAACGTCGACGCCGAACTGGTTCACCACCTCTTCAGGGGTCACCACGTTGCCGAAGCTCTTGCTCATCTTGCGTCCTTCGGCGTCGAGGGCAAACCCGTGCATCAGGACGCTCTTGTAGGGGGCGCGGGCGAACGCCACGTTGCTTGCCCCGAGCTGGGAGTAGAACCAGCCCCGGGTCTGGTCCTGCCCTTCGGTGATGAAGTCCGCCGGCCAGAGGCGGTCGAAGGCCTCGCGCTCCCGGGGGAACCCGAGGGTTGCCCAGGAGGCGACCGCCGAGTCGAACCAGACGTCGAATATGTCTTCCACCCGGCGCATCTCTCCCCCGCAGGGGCAGGGTATGACGACCTCGTCCACGTAGGGGCGGTGGGGATCGGGGACCTTTGCGCCCGATCGCTCCTCGAGTTCGGCGATGGTGCCGACGACCGTATACTCGCCGCAGTGCTCGCAGTGCCAGATGGGTATGGGGATACCCCAGTAGCGCTGCCGGGATATGCACCAGTCACGCGACTCTTTGACGAAGTCGTGGAACCGGGCGCTCCCCGCCCAGTCCGGATACCACTTCACCCCCGCGATCTCTTCGAGCATCGAGTCGCGGATGGCGGTGGCCTTCAGGAACCACTGCGCCGTCGCCCGGTATATGATGGGGGTCTTGCACCGCCAGCAGTGGCCGTAGCGGTGGGTGATCGTCCGCCGGGCGAGGAGGTAGCCGCCGAGCGCGTCGATGACGATCTCGTTTGCGTCCCGGACGTACATATCCGCGAACGCCCCGGCGGCCGGGGTGAAGCATCCGCCGGAATCGACCGGGCAGAAAGCCTCAAGCCCCTCCCGGATGCCGATGAGGTAGTCGTCCCACCCGTGCCCGGGCGCGATGTGGACAAGGCCGGTGTTCTCGAGCGCGACGTAATCGGCCGCCACGACCCGGTGCCGGATCTCCGCCTGGTGCGGCACGCACCCGGCGAGCGGCGATGTATACTCCGTCCCGACAAGGTCGCTCCCGCTCACCCGCTCAAGGACCGTGTAGTCCTGGTAGCGGCCCATCTTCAGGACGGGTTCGATGAGTTCGTCGGCGATCCAGAGGATCTCCTCGACGTCGTCCTTCTTTGCCTTCACCCGCGCGTAGATGAACGCGGGGTTGACCGCAACCGCCACGTTCGCGGGCAGTGTCCAGGGCGTCGTCGTCCAGATCACGAGATACTCGTTCTCGCGTCCGCTGAGCGGGAACTTGACGAAGATCGAGGGATCGGTCTCGTCCCAGTACTCCACCTCGGAGTCGGCGATCGCCGTCTCGCACCGGGGGCACCAGTTCACGACCCGGTGGCCGCGTTCGAGGAGCCCGCGCTCGTCCGCACGCTGGAGCGTCCACCAGGCGGACTCGATGTAGTCTTCCTTGATGGTCTGGTAGGGGTTGTCGAAGTCGAGCCAGACGCCGAGACGCCGGAACTGGTCGCTCATGATCCCCATGTGCGTCACGGCAAACGTCCGGCACTGCTCGACGAATGCGGCGATGCCGTACTCCTCGATATCCTTCTTCGAGGTGAACCCAAGCTGGTGCTCCACCTTCACCTCGATGGGGAGACCGTGCATGTCGTAGCCGGCCCGCTCGATGACGTCGGCGCCCCGCATCCGGTGGTAGCGGAGGATGGTATCTTTTATGATCTTGTTCCAGGCGGTGCCGAGGTGGATGTGGCCGGTGGTATACGGCGGCCCGTCGACGAAAAAGAACGCTTTTCCACCTTCTCGTAACGCCCTGACGCGTGCGTAGGTATTCTCTTTCGTCCAGTAGTCCTGGACTCCTGCTTCGATGTCACGCGGGTTATAACTGCTGGTGACTTCTTTCACCTCATATCCCTCATATCCAACACTCTGGTGTACCGTTTGTTCTCCGGGGACAAAGTATTTGTGCGGCTCACGCACCCCCGAGAGCCTTTATACCCCCGGCCCCCTACCTCCCTGCATGCAGATCGCGGTCGTCGGGAGGGGGGACTGTTCCGGCGAGGAGTACGCGGCGGCCCGGGCCGTCGGCCGCCTCATCGCCGGCATCGGTGCGGTTGTCTGCTGCGGCGGCCTTGGCGGGGTGATGGAGGCCGCCTGCAGGGGTGCACGGGAGGCCGGCGGGACGACCGTCGGCATCCTCCCGGACACCGGGGACGCGAATCCCTATGTCGACGTGACGATCCGCACCGGCATGGGCCACGCGAGGAACGTCGTCCTCGTCCACTCGGCGGACACGGTGATCGCCGTCGGGGGAGGTTACGGCACGCTCTCGGAGATTGCAGTCGCCCTCAAGACGGGAAAACCGGTCTACGGCCTTGCCACCTGGGAGATAGAGGGGGTGGTGGCCTGCGCGACGCCCGAGGAGGCGGTCAGCCGCGCAGGACGCCCGTCTCGTCCGTCTCGTAGCCCCCGAGGTTCCGGAGAACCTGCTTGAACGCAGCCGAGGAGACGGTCTCGACGAGAGCGGCAATCCCTGGGTCGTCGAGCATCGCGCGGTGCATCGCGAGTTCGTAGCGCTCCGTCGCCACCGGGACGAACGCGAGATCGAGCGCTTTTGCGGCGCTGTAAACCCCCATTCCCGCATCCGCCTCCCCCGTCCGTACCGCGAGGGCCACCGCAAGGTGCGTCGTCGCCTCGCGCCCGTAGCCGGGGATGGACGCCGGGTCGATGCCGCGCGCCGCAAGGGTGTGGTCGAGGAGCATCCTCGTTCCCGACCCCTTCTGCCGGTTGATGAACGTCCTGCCGGGCAGGTCGTCGAACGAGAGGCCGTCGCGGGATATGATCCCCTGTTGCCGCTCTGCCACGCAGAGGAGGGCGAGGTCCGCCCCGGGCATGTAGCGTTCCAGGTAGTAGGTGTTGTAGGTGCCGTCGGGAGCAAGCAGGTGCATCGGGGCCGCGTGGCACTCCTCCTTCTTCAGGGCGATCACCCCGCCCATGCTCCCGAGGTGCGTGGAGTGGATGTCGACGCCGCGCGGCCGGACCAGGTCGGCCAGGTAGTCGAGGGCCGGGTCGTGGCTGCCGGTGACGAGCACCGCCTCCTCCGCCTCTGCGCGCGGGACGGTGAGCCGGACGTCCACGGTCTTTCCCGCCTCGGCGCCCTCCATATCTCCCGGGATCCGGAGGTAGCCGTTCGCCCGCACCGCGCTCATCTGGATACCCGCGCCCCGTGACTGGGGCACCGCCACCCAGCGGTCGCCGATCTTTCCCACCGAGAGGAGGACGAACTCGTCGGTCCCGATATCCGACTGGAGGCTTGTGGTCAGGCGGGCCGCGACGTGCCCGGGTTCCCGGACGGGAAGGCCGTATCGGGCGACGAGCGGCATGACCAGCTCGCGGAGGACCGTTGCCGCCGCGAGCGGGTAGCCGGGAAGGCCGATGACCGGTTTTCCCTCGACCCGGCCGACGATCACCGGTTTTCCGGGCTTGATGGCGACGCCGTGCGCGAGCACCTCTCCCAGGTCCCGGACGATATCGGCGGTGTAGTCCCGCGTCCCGGCGGACGACCCTGCCGAGACGAGGAGGATGTCGTTCTCGACGACGCCGCGCCGGACGGCGTCGCGGATCCGGTCGGGGTCGTCGGGCACGATCGGGTAGCGGTGCGCCTCCACGCCCGCCTCCGCGAGGACCGATGCGGCCATCAGGGTGTTGCTCTCCACCACCTTTCCGGGCGGCGGCATGACCCCGGCCGGCACGAGTTCGCTCCCGGTGGGGATGAGGCCGGCACGGACGTTCAGGACATCGACCTCCGTGACCCCGTAGTTTGCGAGCGCTCCCACGTCCTGTGGCCGGATCCGGTGGTGCGAGGAGAGGATCATCTCCGACTCCCCGATATCTTCGCCGACCGGGCGGATGTGCTGCCAGGGGCTGACCGGCTTTCGGACGGTATAGGTCTCGCCGTCGACCCAGACGTCCTCGATCATCACCACCGCGTCGTAACCGGCCGGGACGATGTTCCCCGTGTTGACCCGTGCCGCGTCGGGAAGGGTCACCGGGTTCTGCTCGCTTGCCCCGAGGGTCTCGGCGCTCCGGACCGCGATCCCATCCATCGCCGATAGGTGGATGGCCGGGACCGAGAACCGGGCGAATATGGGCGCGGCGGTGATCCTCCCCACCGTCCCGGCGGTCACCGGAACCCGCACGACCCCCGGGATCGCCGGAAATGAGCGTTCCACGAGTGCCCGGGCTTCTGCGAGCGATATGACCGAGAGGTAGCGCTTCACCACAGGATCACCTCCACCTCTTCGCCGACCTCGAGCCCCTCGCTCGATGCCGGGACCCGCACGATCCCGTCGCTCTGCACCAGGGTGTTGAGGAGGCCGGACTTCCCGAAGATCGGCACGGCCTCGCCGTCCCTGACGCTGACCCGAACGTAGTCCTCCCGCCCGCGCGTGGAGGGTATGTTCTGCTTCAGCCGTGCGGAGAGGGTCCGCCGGGAGACCGCGGTGCCGCGCATCGCCGCGAGCAGGTGGTCGACGATGGCGACGAGGACGACGAACGTCGAGGCCGGGTGGCCGGGGAGCCCGATGACCGGTCTTCCCCGCGCCGTTCCTATGATGGTGGGCTTCCCGGGCGCGAGGGCGACCCCGTGCACCAGCACCTCGCCGAGGTCTGCGACGACCGCGGCGGTGTTGTCCCGCTCGTCCTTCGAGGAGCCTCCCGATACCAGGACCACGTCGCACGTATCAAGCGCCGATGAGACTGCCGCTTTGAGCGCCTCCCGCTCATCCCTGACGATGCCGAAGTAGACCGGGCGACACCCCCTCTCCGTCACGAAGGCGCCGGCGAGGTAGGAGTTTGCATCCCGCACCTCGCCCGGCCCCGGCGTCGCGGTGACGGGGACGACCTCGTTTCCCGTGGATATGATGCCGACCCGCGGGACAGCCGCCACGGTGACCCGGTCGGCGCCGATCGCCGCGGCAACGCCGATATCCCGGGGCGAAAGGACGCGGCCCCGCTCGAGGACGACCGTCCCCGCCCGGAAGTCCTCTCCCCGGGTGATCACGTTCTCGCCGGGTGCCACTGAGCGGTGCACGAGGACGTCGTCCCCGATCTGCTCGGCGTGCTCGATCATAACGGCCGCATCGGCGCCGCGGGGGAGGGCGCCGCCGGTGGGGACGTAACAGCAGGACCCGGGTGTTATGCTCCCGGCATCCGCGCTCCCCATTCCCACCCGGCCCTGGCACGAGAGCATCGCCGGTATAGCCTCGGAGGCCCCCGTGGTATCGGTCGCGATGACCGCGTAGCCGTCGACCGTCGACCGGTCAAACCCCGGTATGTCGATATCGGCGCGAATATCCTCCGCAAGGACCCGGTGGAGGGCGTTCTCGAGCGGGACATCCCCGGACTCGAGCGGGGGCGCGATCCCTCGCACCACCTCCACGGCCTTGCCGACCGAGACGACCGATAAAAAGAGGCTCATCTGAAGCAGCCCAGCTGACAGCTCCGGATCTTGATCCTCGGTTCGCGCTGGTTGCAGTACCGGGCGATATCCATCTTCGGTATGTTGTACTTCTCCGATATGTCGAAGGCCTGGGGGCAGGTGATCTCATCCGTTATGCCGTAGTCTTCGAATGCCTTTCGCACCTTTTCTTCATCCATAGTACTCACATGGTCTGCCTGCAAAGAGATAGGATTTACTGTAGGGCATGTCAAGCACTATCATTTAGCATGCTGCCGGCCCACGTATACTGATGCGGATCGCGCTGATCAACTCAAGAGTAGATGCCGCGGGGGTAAACATCCGTGACCACCTCGGGGTTCTACTTACGGAGGGCGGGCGGTGGCCGCTTGCGGATGACCACGAGCTCGTGTTTCACGAGGTCGCCGGCCGGCTGATCTACCAGGACCGGATCGACGAAGAGGTCGACGCCGACCTCATCGTATTCATATCCCGCCACGCGAGCGCGCAACCGGTGCCCGCCCTGACCGTGCACGTGACGGGCAACTATGAGGCCGCCGATCTTGGCGGAGAGCCCGGAGCGCTTGCGCCGGCGGCCCCTGCGTGGATGCATGCCATTCTCGGGAACCTTGCCGCCCGGGCCCCGGAGGGCTACCGGGTCTCCTACGAGGTGACGCACCACGGCCCGACAGCGCTCGCGACACCCTCGCTCTTCGTCGAGATCGGGTCCACCGCCGCCGAGTGGGCCGACCCCGCCGCCGGGAGAGCGGTGGCGGAGAGCATCCTTGCCGCGGCGCCGCAGGAGACGATC
>MPOY01000309.1 GCA_001896715.1 Methanoculleus sp. EBM-46 | reverse complement strand
GTCTCGACCGCCGTCCTGATCTTCGTGAAGGGCGGGAAGACCGGGAAGGTCTGGTTCTACGATATGGAGGCCGATGGGTATTCGCTCGACGACAAGCGGACGTTCATCGACGGCAAGGGCGACATCCCCGATATCATCGAGCAGTTCCGGAATCGGAGAGAAGCGGATCCGACCGACCGGAAGGCGAAGTGCTTCTTTGTGCCGACAGCGGAGATCCGGGAGAACAACTACGACCTCTCGATATCCCGCTACAAGGAGATCGAATACGAGGAAGTCGAGTACGAGGCGCCGGAGGTTATCATTGAGAAGATTCAGGCATTAGAGAGCCAGATCCAGCAGAATCTTAATGAATTGAAGGGGATGCTCAAAGAGAGCAAGCAGGTATCCCGGTGATATAGCGCGATACTATAACCGGATCCATAGGAAAGGATTTCTCTCCCATCTGGAGAGAGATTACCCCGGTCGACACAGGGTACTCCTTCTGCGACAGGGAAACAGTCAATATGCCGTTCAGGAGTCCGAATCTTCTCTTTCAAGAGAGGTGTCCTCTCTTTCAGAGAACTGAAACAGCGTGGCCTGATTTCTCATGACACTCTCCCAATAATCCTCAAGCGCGAGTTTCTCACCTTCTGCGCTGGTCTTCTCGTCAACCCACCTCGAAATAAATTTTTCCTCGATATTCTCAAGAACAGCACGAAGTTTTGTCCCCCGGCAGTTGAGCCGGATGGCATCGGCATCGATCTCATCGAAGAGCTGATACTTCTGGCCGTATTCGAGGACAATTCGTAACTTCTCCGTCACCAGCTGGATCTTCAGTTCTTCAGGAGCTCCCAGAGAGATGTTATTCATCAGGGTCAAGAGTACCGCGCTCTTCTCGATGACTTTTGGGTCTTCGATACTATCATCAAAGAGATTCTTCCGGTAGCATTCCCCGACGATAGCCAGCTGGATGAGTCGGTAAGGGTGCGTCGAATAACAGTACGGGAGTTCATACTGCCGATGGAGATTCTGATCGCCGAAACCAGCATGCAACATCTCGTTCAACGCCGAGTTTTCGTGCGAGCATTCGAGGAGAAGTTGTATCAACTGAGACCGCGGAGCGTAGATCCAGACCTTTATCTGATTGATGTCGTATTTGGGATGTGGTTTCTGGCCCTGCGCCTTCATGGAATCGATAACCTTCATCTTGTCCTTCTCATTGATGCAGAGCACATACTCAAACCGGTCCGGATCAAGATCGATGTCGAGGATACCAGAAAGGTAGTCCGCCTTCTCAAGAACCAGGCCCCGTGACAATCCAACCTCTCTCAATGTCTTCTTTACGTCGGTGATCGAGGATTTACACTCGACAAAGATTGCACGGTTTTCACCTTCGTTGTAGAGAAACAGGTCAAAATTATGATTCTCCTTTTTCTCGGCACCGAACTCGATCAGAGGCTCTGCAAAATAGAATTCGTACCCTGATTTCTGCGAAAGGTCAGTCTGTGCAAAAGATTTAGCACACTGTTTCACAAGGAGGTGGTGTTTCTTGTCGCCTTCGAGAGCATCACAGACCCTTTCTCGTGCAGAGGGTATAAGATAAGCTTTATATTTTTTCCTTAATTTATTCAGTTCCTCGCGAACATCAGACGGAGAACGGTTATAAAATGCCTGAAAGTCTTCTTTCTCGCGAGGAATATAGATAGTATCACCCTACGGTCGCCATGTGATCGATATTCTCGACCACGAACTCAAAGAACCTCATGGATGTTCCGATGTCTATCTTCTCTACAGGATACACATCGATCTTCCTGCCGGTAGTCGAGATATCCAGGAGAGAGCCTGTATGCTCGTCGATCAACCGGGCAGAGAAGAACATTGAACCAGGCACCAATACCTGTTCCAGTACGGTAAAGTTCCACTCCTTGCTGCATATCGCTTTACAGAATCGGGGGACATCATCGGAGTGCATCTCCACCGGCATATCTATAGACCAGGGGATCTGGATAGCATTCGTAAACTGCCTGCGGGATCCAACTTTACTGATGGAATATCCCGACTCTCCAATTGCCTCTCTCACCTTCTCAAGACGTGAAACGATCTCCTCGATAATCTGGAAGACACCAGCGAAATGCCCATGACGCAGTGTTATAATACCCTTATTGTCGATGCGGAACGCGATACCATTCGGGAGCTGGATCTCAAGGATTTTCGGTAGTACACCGTAATAAAACTCCATCTCCTCGAGCGTATGTTTTCCGTCGTTCCCCCTGTACTGGATGCTCCTCTCAGTGTGGGGCCTGAACTCGGAGTGGATATCAGTATTAGGGCTCCTCCTCGCAGAGAAATAGGTTATGATCATATCCTGATATTCCCGGGCGAGATTATCTTTGATCTCTTTCATTACCTTAGGGGCTATCCAGAGATTCGAGATCTCTTTTGTACGGTTGATGTACGTGAAGAGGGTGTCCGGTATCTCATTGGTCTTTTTTGCATCCGTGATGAAGAGCGGGACATTGTTCCTATCATCAAAGAATGCATAGATGTAGATCTGCTTATCCTGAGACTCCTTCGAGAGGAGGAGGAGCTTTCCCCTCCTTTTAACGATAGAAAAACGGAAGTTTCTGAGACTCTCGATGAATTGGTCAATGCTCTGGAATGTTGACAGCGTCGCAACTATGTGCAGGTTGCTGCTGATCTGATCGTCTCCTCGTTCACATTCAAGGTACTGGATAAGATCCTGAATGTCATCGAAGTCTCTATCATCTTTGATGAGAGATGGGAGATCCAGAGTTACCACATCCCCGGTTAATTCACATTAAGTTTCGGGCAGATTTAGATGTTTCCTATTAGTCCTGTATATCAAACCAATCTGCAAAACAGAAACATGGACCGAGCGGGAATTGAACCCGCGGCCTCTTCCATGCCAAGGAAGCAATCTCCCCCTGATCTATCGGCCCCTGTTACCCTACTATGTTGATC
>MPOY01000297.1 GCA_001896715.1 Methanoculleus sp. EBM-46 | reverse complement strand
CTCACCGCCGAAGGGGCAACAGCTCTCAACGGGGATATACCGGTGAACACGAGCGGCGGCCTGAAGGCCTGCGGCCACCCTGTCGGCGCGACCGGCATCAAGCAGATCTGCGAGGTGGTCACCCAGCTCCGCGGCGATGCCGGGGCCCGGCAGGTGGACGCGGAGATCGGCATGACCCACAACGTCGGCGGCACCGGTGCGACGGTCGTCGTACACATCCTGGGGGCGTAACAATGTCGGTTTCACGATTCTGGAGAAAGATCCCGCAGCGGTATAACCTCGTCGGGACGGAATGCACGACGTGCGGCCGGTACTTCTTCCCGCCGCGGTCGCTCTGCCCCGATTGCCGGAGGAGCGGCCATATCGTCGACCACAAGTTCAACGGCGAAGGAACGGTCGTCACCTACACGATCATCCGGTCGGCAAGCGACCAGTTCGAACACACCACACCCTACGTCCTCGCGGTCGTCGAGCTCGACGAGGGGCCGAGGCTCACGACCCAGATCGCCTGCTCGCCCGAAGAGGCAAAGATCGGCATGCGGGTGAAGAGCGTCTTCCGCCGGGTGGCGGCGGACGGCGAGAGCGGTACCATCCACTACGGTACGAAGTTCGTGCCGGCGGAGTAATTACCACCGGGGGATCTCGCGCGAAAACCGGATCACGCTCTATACCCGTCTACCCGGGACCCCCCGCTATCCCTCTTTTTCTATGTCGTATACCGCGTGCCACTTCCCCGGTGAGTATGTCCGGACCTGCCGCTCGACGACATTCCCTGCGGTAACCGCCCGGATATGGGGGAGGTACTCGCCCTCCCGCTCTTCCAGGGCATAGAGGTGGATCGTCCCCCCCTCCCGGCAGAGTGCGGCGGCCGCCGGGAGGAATGCCGGTGCTGCGAGCGGGAGATTCATGACGACCCGGTCGAAGGGGGCGAGGCCGATCCGGGGAAGATGCGCGGCATCCGCGAGTGCCGGGATGACGTTTCCTGTCCGGTTGAGGGCGATGTTCTGGATGAGGAGGTGGATTGCGGCGGGGTTTAGGTCCGCGGCGACGACGAGCTCCGCCCTCCGGGCGAGGGTGATTGCAAACGGCCCGATGCCGGCGAACATGTCGAGCACCCGCTCCCCCTCCTCCATCATCCCGAGGATCCGCTGCCGTTCGGTCGAGAGACGGGCCGAGAAGTAGGCGTGGGCAAGGTCCACGTCGAACCGGAGGCCGTACTCCGTCACCCGGGTGCGTGTGGTAGGAGTCCCGGCGAGGACGGCGAACCGGCGAGTGCGGTAATTCCCCTCGACCGGTGTCTCCGGGAAGAGGACCGTGTGAAGGGAAGGGCGAGATGCAAGCAGCCGTTTTGCCGCCTCCGGATCGTCTTCCTGCAGGATAGCGATCCCGCCCACGAGGTCGTGGCGGGGGAGATCGGCGCGCTGTGGCACGGTTACAAAGGTGCGCCGGGTAGTACCCGCGATCTCCTCCGTCACCGGGAGGAGGACCGCATCCCCTTCGGAGCGCGGTTTATACCGCCGGTCAAGAAGCCCCTCCTCAAGCAGCCGGCGCCGTGTCTGCTCGGCTTCCCGCTTCTCTACAACAAGGCACCACTGTTCCGCGTCCACATCGACCACCAGCCATCTTTAGGTATGCGTTCTCATACTATTCATGGATGAGTATATCGAAAGGCTCAAAGACGGCTCTCTCAAGCTCTACGCGCTTGAGAAGGAACTCCCGCCCGCCGAGGCGGTCAGGGTGCGGCGGGCGTTCATCGAGGGCGAGACTCACACCGCCCTTACCGGGGTCGGGTCGTTTTCCATCGATATCGACCGGGTAGTGAAGCGTAACATCGAGAACATGATCGGCACGGTGCAGGTGCCGCTCGGCGTTGCGGGCCCGCTCAGGGTGAAGGGAGAGTACGCTACCGGGTCCTACTACCTTCCCCTCGCGACGACGGAGGGGGCGCTCGTCGCATCGGTGAACCGCGGATGCTCTCTCATCACCCGGGCGGGAGGCGCGGATGTCCGGATCATGCGGGACGGCATGACCCGTGCGCCGGTCTTTGCCGCCCGCGACGTCGGCCACGCCCACGGTGTGGCGGCCTGGGTGGACGAGCATATCGAGGACATCCGGAGAGCTGCGGAGAGCACCACGAAACACGGGAAGTTCCTCGACGCCGCCACCTACGTTGCCGGCACGAGCGTCTACGTCCGGCTCGAGTTCGACACCAAAGACGCCATGGGCATGAACATGGTGACGATCGCAGGCCAGAAGGTCGGCGAACTCATCGAGCGGGAGACCGGCGCCCGCCTCATCGCCCTCTCGGGGAACATGTGCACCGACAAAAAGCCGGCGGCGATCAACCTGGTCCGGGGCCGGGGGAAGACCGTGGTTGCCGGCGTGCGCCTGACCGACGCGATGATCGCCGACCTCTTGAAGACCGACGCGGATACGCTCGCTGAAGCCAACTACAGAAAGAACCTGGTCGGTTCTGCGCGGGCGGCCTCGCTCGGGTTCAACGCCCATGCGGCAAATGTCGTTGCCGCCATGTTCATCGCCTGCGGGCAGGACCCGGCCCACGTCGTCGAGGGGAGCAGCGCGATCACCACCGTCGACCGGGTGGACGGCGGGGTCTACGTCTCGGTCACCCTCCCCTCTCTTCCCGTGGGGACGGTCGGCGGCGGCACGGGGATCGACACCCAGAGGGAATGTCTCACGATGCTCGGCGTTGCCGGGGGCGGAGATCCACCGGGAACCCACGCGAAGGCGTTTGCGGAGATCGTCGCCGCGGGAGTCCTTGCCGGCGAACTCTCCCTCCTCGGCGCCCTCGCGGCGCAGCACCTGGCCCGGGCCCACCAGGAGCACGGGCGGGGATAACCCTCCCCATTAAAACCGAAACCACTTCATCATGATAAGGGCATCTTCACCGTTCGCGTAATACGATGCGATCCGGAAGACCTCCCGGTAGCCGAGGCGGTGGTAGAACCCCTGCGCCCCGGTGTTGCTGATCCGGACCTCAAGCTGGGCGGCGTTCGCACCCGAGAGCATGAACTCCTGTTCCAGGCGGCAGATAAGGTGCTGCCCGACTCCCTGGCGCCGGTACCCCGGTGCGACCGCAAGGTTCATGATGTGCCCGTATATGTCTTCACCCGTATCTTCAAGGCCCGCGGCGACGAACCCGGCCATATCCCCGTTGTTCCGTGCCACAAAGAATGTCTCCGGGAAGTAGGCGAGCGATTCGCAGAGCGTTCTCTCATCCCAGGGGTCGGTGAACGCCATCCTCTCGATGGCAACTATCTGTGGAATATCTGCAGGCTGCGCCCTGCGAATGGTGAGTTGTAGCGGCATCATCGTTACCGGTCACCCCCCTTCCTGGAGTGCCCTACCTAATATAGTGTCAGGAGACAAAATAGTAGGCACTCACGAGTGTGGCGGTTTTCATGGTCCAGATCTATCGTTTTGCAGCGGTCCGTCCTGAGCGGCGGTACTCCGGGGATATACCTTCCGTGCCGTACGATGTGGTGACGGCAGAGGAGGCCCGGGAGTGTATCGAGAAGAACCCCCTGAGTTTCCTGCGGGTCAGCCGGCCGGACGCAGAGCTCCCCGATCTCCCTCCGCACGACGACCGGGTCTACGAGCGGGCACGGGAGGTCTTTTACGGCCTGCTCGCCGATGGCCGGCTGCAGAAGGACCCGGAGCCGGGCATGTACGTCTACCGGGCCGTCCAGGACGGCGAGGAGTTCGTCGGGCTGGTCTGCTGCGTGGCGACGGAGGAGTACGAGAACCGGCAGATCCGGCGGCACGAACTCACCCGGTACGACAAGGAAGAGGACCGGACCCGGCACATCGATGCGGTGGGGGCAAACACCGGCCTCGTCTTCCTCCTTTATCGTGACCCGGACGATATCTACACCGCCATCCGCTCCCTCATCGACGGGGCGGAGCCGGACGGGAGCACCACGACCGTGTCGGGGGTGCTCCACCAGGTCTACCGGATCGCCGATGAGGCGGCCCTCTCCCACCTTGAAGGGCTCTTTGCAACCGTGCCGGAGGCCTACATAGCAGACGGGCACCACCGGGCCAAATCGGCGGTGAACGTGGCCGAGCGGCGCCGGGAGGAGGGCAGGTTCACCGAGGAGGCGGGGAGGTTCATGGTCGTCCTCTTTGCCCGGGACCACGTTCGCATCCACGGCTACAGCCGGCTCGTCACCGATCTCGGCGGTCTCACCCTCCCCGGGTTCATCGATGTGCTCCTGCGGGCAGGCTGGAGCATCCGCCCGCACGGGAAGGTCGACGCCTCGGAGTACCAGGTCCGGCCGCTCGCGACCGGGGATGAACCGCTCCACGTCATGCACTTCTACATGCAGGGGACCTGGTACGAGGTCTCCCGGCCGGTCGATAACCCCGCCGACCTGATAGGATCGCTCGATGTCTCGGTGCTCCAGAAGGAGGTCCTCGAAGGGATGCTCGGCATCAACGATCCCCGGGGAGACCCGAGGCTCCACTACATGGGCGGGGCAAAACCCCTCACCGGGCTTGAACGTCTGGTGGATTCCGGCGAATATGCGCTTGCGGTGGCGATGCAGCCGGTAGATGTCGAGACGGTGCTTGCTATCGCCGATGCCGACGGTGTCATGCCCCCGAAGTCCACCTGGTTTGAGCCGAAACTCCTCTCGGGCCTCGTCGTCCACACCATCGACTGAGATCCGGATCATCACCTTTAATCCCTTTTCTGACCGATCAACTCTTATGATAACGATTGCCCTCCCGAAGGGGAGCCTCGAGGCGCAGACGCTCCAGCTCTTCAAGGAGGCGGACCTTGAGGTCAGGCGGACCGACCGCGACTACAACCCCCGCATCAACGATCCCCGGATCGGGAAAGTGAAGATCCTCCGCCCGCAGGAGATCCCGCTCTACGTCCAGATGGGCTACTTCGATATCGGTATATCGGGGCTTGACTGGGTGCAGGAGAGCGGAGCCGACGTCAGGGAGATCGCAAACCTCTCCTACAGCAAGACGGGCGACGGAAACGTGAAGATCGTGGTCGCGGTCCACCGCGACGAGCCGATCGACAGCGTCGCCGCCATCCGGCCGGACAGCCGGGTGACGACCGAGTATCCCCGGATCACGGAGAGGTTCTTCAAGGAGAACGGCGTCCCCGTCAGGCTTTTTGCCTCTTACGGGGCATCGGAGGCGAAGGTGCCCGACCTGATGGACGTCGTCGTCGACCTCACGGAGACCGGGAGTACGCTCAAGAAGAACGGGTTGAAGATCGTCGGGCAGATCATGGAGTCGCACACCGCGCTGCTTGCAAACCACGAGGCTTTCGCCGACCCGGAGAAGCGCCGGGAGATCGAGGAGATCACGACCCTCCTCCTCGGCGTGATCGAGGCGCGCCACCAGGTTCTCCTGACGATGAACGTGCCCTCGGGGGCGCTTGACCGCGTCATCGATGTCCTCCCCGCGATGAAGAAGCCCACCGTCGGCCGGTTGCACGGGATCGACTACTTCAGCATACAGACGGTGGTGCAGAAAGGGCTTGTCAACGGTCTCATCCCGCACCTGAAGGCCGCGGGTGCCGAGGATATACTTGAGATACCGATAACGAAGATCGTGCGGTGAGGGGTCCCCTCACCAGCGCCGGGTGTATTCTTTTGAGCAGGAACGGCAGACGAATTTGCCGTCCTCGACCCGCACCCGTGACTCGGCGGTCAATTCGCCGCATTTTGCGCACGGCACCGACTTAAATATCCGGGCCCGCTCCGGCATATCGACGTCGACCTTTCGGATGGTGAAGAGGGTCTCGGCGGGCAGGTCGAGGATCTTCTCGACGATCCGGTTTATCCGCCTCCGGTACTCGGCCAGTTCCTCACCGGAGGCCTGGCCCTGCATGACCCGGGTCCTGAGCGATGCAAGGCCGGGGTCGAGGGAGTCGGTATCGAACGACGGGTTCCCGACGACCCGAACCGCATCGCCGGTCACGCGGTTGATGAACGTGAAGGCGTGTTTGCCGTGGTCCTTAAAGAGGAGGTTTCCTTTTCCGGCGGTGCACCCCGTCAGGACCTGGATGGCATCGACGCCGCAGGCATCTGTCTCGGCGATGGTGACGAGTTCTTCGTCCTCGGCCCGGCCGGAGCGGAGCCGTTCAAGAGCGATACCGGCCGCCCGATACCCCAGAGCAAGGCCGGGGCAGATGTGGCCGTGGAACCGGGCTGCTTCGGCGAACCGGTCGTGTGCCTCTCCCGGCATGCCGGGGGGTGTAGTAGTACACATGTGCTTACCTTGCATGACATGTTGCTACTAACAGAGAGATATAAGTTACGATGCCCTGCCGGGGCCTGCGGGCAGGGGCTCCTGGCATATAAAGACCGGGGTGCTCCGGATTTCCGGCCCTCATTTGAGACGAAATATTTTTGCCGCCGGGTACCTGCACGTTTCCGGTATCGAGGGATGGTGACGGATTCTTGACTCCCCGTGGGGGATGATTATTTATACCCCTTCGTGTATAATGAGTGCCTTGCATGAGAACTTCCGGAAGCGTCCCGGCCCTGATTGCCACGGTCTGTATCTTCTGTGCCACGTGCGGTTGTCTTGGTGCAGCCCCGCTACCGACCGGCGGCGGCATCACCCCGATCGACCTGCCGGAACCGCCGGCGGCCTCGACCTTCGCCGATGCTCTCGCGGAGCTGGACCTGCTCGGTGCCGAGGGCGGTCTGAACGTCACCGGGGCATCGGTGCGCCAGGTGCTCGGGACCGGCGTCGAGATCGACGGTCAAGCCGCTTCCTGGGCCCTCGGCCTCCAGGATGGCGAGGAGATCCGGTGGCTGACCTATGGCCCTGCGGGCTGGCAGGAGATATCGTTCTCGGCCCCTCTGCCTGCGGATGAGGTGAACGTCACCGGCGTCCTCTCTCCCGAAGACCTCCTTCGCGGCCGGGAGGATATGTTCCGGCCCGTGATGGAGCGGCTCGGTGCCGATACGGTCGATCTTGCTCTCGCCGGGGGGGTGTATTCCGTCACCATCCGCTCGGATGCCGGGATGGAGACCCTCTCGTTTGAGGCGGATACCGGGGAGGTGATCGCATAAGATCGGTGGCCGACGACGGGGTGCTCTCGCTCGACTTTCTCGCGGGGTTCACCATCTTCATGCTCGCCCTGGTCATGGTGCTGAGCATGGTGCCGGGGCTCCTTGCCGGCCTTGAGAGCAGCGGCATCGACTACGACGCGGTCGCCTACCGGACAGGGGTGATCCTCGTCGAGGATCCGGGGTGGCCGGCCTACCCGCCGTGGGAGCTCTACGACCGGGATAACAAGGAGGAGATTCAGCGTATGGGGCTTGCCGTCTCGAAAGAGACGCCGAATATCCTCCTCTCGACGAAGGTCGAGAAATTTTTTGAGGAATCGTTCTTCACTTCCGAGGATTACCGCAGCAAGGTGATCTTCGGCGACATCCCCTATTCTTACAATATCTCGCTCCGGAGCGAGACATACAACTACATGACCGGCGACCCCCTCCCTCCCGGCTACGGCTACATCCGCCGGGTGGTGAAGATCAAGGAGCCGGGGGTGGCGGAGATCAAGAGCCCCGGGCCGGAGTACGTCATACCGGATCCATCTGCTCCGGAGTGGAACTCCACCGCGAGAAATTTTACCGTCCGGCTTAATTTCAGCCAGTTGCTGGACCCGGGGCGGGGCCCGGCCTACCGGATAGACCCGAGGACCGAACCGGTGAACATCACGATCACGAACTTCGGAGAGTATCGTAACATTACCGGACCATCCGTGAACGCAACGCTCCACAACGTCACGTTCTGGAAGATGGATCCGACACGGCCAAACCCGCGGTTCACTCGCATCCCGTTCTCGTACGATACGATCGACGCAAATCTCTACACCCTGCACATCAACGGCACTGCAGACCAGCACTCGCTCCAACCGGATGTGCCGGTCGATTCCAGCATCTCTCTCGTCCTGAAACCGGCGGCCACCTCGCTCTTCACCCTCGACCAGAACAGCATCCTCGATATCCGGTTTAACTTCGAGGACGACCCCCCGCGGACCAACATCACCGGCACGCACCCGTATGACTACACAAACGTCAGCCACGCCGGCCTCAAAACCGCCGTCCTGGAGGTCGCCATATGGTGAACGATGCAGGACAGCTCTACACGATGGAGGGTGTCGCGGCCGGGGTCATCATGCTGCTCGCCGCGTACATCGTCGTCAGCACGACGAGCATCTACACTACGGGAGATACGCACATCCCGGATATGCAGCTAGAGCAGCTCGGGAGCGACGTGCTCGCTATGATGGACGCGCCGAATACCAATGGCACAACGAGCGCCCTGGAGACTTTTGTCAGCACGAACAACGGTACCGGTTTCAACAGCACGTTCCTGAGCTACTGCAACGCAACGACAAGGGGTACGCTCGATAACCTGCACATGAGTGCAAACATCACCTACCGGGATGCAAACGCGAACAAGATTAATGAGTACCCGTTCGTTGCACCCGACAACACCTGGACGGGAAGAGAATCCGCCGTGCGGGCGACCCGGTGGGTGCAACTGCCAAAATTATCCCCAAAGCCGGTCGGCATGCCTGGTGATATGCGAACAGACCCTCAGGCCGTCCTCGTGGAGGTGCTTTTGTGGCGCGCATGAACGAAGAAGGCCAGTGGATCGTCCTGATGGGGCTCCTGGTCGCCGTGGCGCTCTTCTTCCTCGCGCTGATCATCAACCAGTCGGCGCTCGTCGGGCAGACGACCGCGGAGGGGGTGCTTGAGTTCCCGAAGAACGATATCCGGGATCTACGAGAGGCGGTGTTTGACTACGTCGATGCTGCTGGGGCGTTAGACCCTATAGAACGTGTGGATATTGAGAAGGATATCATCACAATATCCCTCGAACGGAAGAACGCCGTGGTACAGTTCGGGAACGGAACGCCGCAGGACGTCTCCGGGCGCTGGCTCCGGCCGGTAGACATCCACTACAACAACGGGGTGACGGTGTACAATGAGACCGTGTATTATTGAACCGATGGATGAGGAGGGCGTCACCCGGCTTATGGAGTATATCATCATCACCGGCGTGCTCCTCCTCTTGATGATCGTCATGATGTTCTCCGTCAACGCCTCGATCATGGAGGGGCCGGCGAACAAACTCCGCTACCACGCCTTCGTGGACATCGGGAACGGTGTCAGCGCCCGGATCGTGGACCTCTACGTGATCGCGCCCGGCAACGGGACCATCGAGACGAAGTTCGACATCCCCGACGACGTTGCCGGGAAAGGCTACTTCGTGGACGTGTGGATGGAGGGCGAGAACCGGGCAAGCCAGGCGATAGAGGTGCAGGGCGGCGCCATCAAGAGCAAGGTCGCCATTGCCGGCATCGGGGCAACGAGGGGTGTCATCGGCAACACGACCGGTGCGGGGTGGAACATGATCCAGTACGACTCGAAGGGGTTTTTATGATAAATGAGAAGGCAGTTTCGGAGGCGATCGGATTTATCCTGATCCTGGGGATCGTGCTCACCGGTATCGGCCTCGTTACGCTCTACGGCTACCCGGTGCTCGTCAAAGAGCAGAGCAACGCCGACGTCAGGAACATGGAGCGGGCAATGATCGTCATCCAGAACGACATGAAGAGCCTCTGCTTCAAGAACGTGCCCTACAAGGAGACGACGCTCCAGGTGAGCGGGGGGACGCTCGAGGTGATCGATTCCGATAATTCCAACTCGGCGTTCACGATCACCCATGATGGCCTCGATATCCCGTTCTCCCCCGGTGCCCTGATCTACCGATCCGACCGCGGCACCGAGGTGATCACCCTTGAGAACGGGGCGGTGATGACGCGCCAGGCGGATGCAACGGGTTCGGCGATGCTTGCCGAGCCGCGGTGGTTCTACGATGGGCCCACGAAGACGTTCGTCGTCTACCTCATGAACATAACCGCCGACGAGCGGATGGCGAAGTCGGGGATGGCGACGGTGAGGATGAGCCTCGCGAGCACG
>MPOY01000599.1 GCA_001896715.1 Methanoculleus sp. EBM-46 | reverse complement strand
GGATCGGTCGGAAAAGGCCTCTGGATTGTGGCCCTCCCGATCATCATCAGCAATTTCCTTGCGAGCATCCTGGAGGTGGTGGATATGTACTTCATCGGCAAACTCGGCGATGTCTCGATTGCCGGCGGAGCGATGAGCATATCCATCATAATAGTGCTTACTACCGTGATCTTCGGGACCGTGACGGCAACGGCTGCATTCGTGTCGCGGGCATATGGGTCGGAGCGGTATGAGCGCATCCCGGTGATCCTCTCGCATTCGCTGTACCTGGCACTTGGCTTCTCCGCGGTCCTTGCGGTCATCGGTATGTTCTGGTCGCAGGACCTTCTCCTGCTCCTCGGAGCCGATCCCGAGGTTGCAGCGGTGGGGGCACGCTTCCTCTCCCCGATGCTGATGGGGATGTTCGTCTTCGTCACCCTGATGATCCTGACGACCGTGTTCCAGAGCACGGGAGACTCGAGGACGCCGATGTTTGTCATGATCGGGGTGAACATCGCGAATATCGTCCTGAACCCGACGCTGATCATGGGCCTTGGCGGTCTCCCGGCGTTCGGCATATCCGGATCCGCGTATGCGTCCATTGCGTCGCGTGCAACCGGCGTGCTGCTTCTCGTCGGGGTGATGTATCTCCTGCCGTCGAAGAAGAACGGTCCGGTCAGGCTCCCGAAACGGTGGACGTTTGAGCCGCGGCTGCTCAAGGATATCGTGAGAGTCATGGTGCCGTCGGCCGTGCAGAGCGGGGTCAGGAGTTTTGCGTTCCTCGGTATGACGGCGATCGTGGCGCTGTACGGCACGTCGGCGGTGGCGGCGTACGGTATCTGCCAGCGCCTGGATATGCTGGGCCTGATCTTCGTGATGGGGCTCTGCACGGGAGTCGCGGTGATGGTCGGGCAGAACCTGGGAGCAGGGAAAGTGGAGAGGGCGGAGAAAACGGTTCGGATTGCGATGATCGTGAACGCATTGTTCATGGCATTGGTGGGCATCCTCTACCTGCGGTCTGCGGATCATCTCCTGGCGTTCTTCGGCGCGACCGAGGCGTCGCTTGCAAACGGCATCCAGTTCATGCATATCGTTCCCCCGTCGTACTTCGTGATAGCGATGGCGATGACGATGGGGTTTGCGATGAACGGTGCGGGGATGACGAGACCGGGCATGTACGCGGCGATCGCGGGGCAGTTGATCGTGCAGGTGGGCCTTGCCGCGGCCCTGGTGGCGATGGAGATGCCGCTGCAGTTCATCTGGTTCGCGGTGGTCTGCGGCACCGTGGTGGTCTTCCTGTGCGATCTCTTCTTCTACCGGCAGGGGGCCTGGAAGACGAAGAAACTGGATCTCGGCGGGGAGAACTGACCCGGAAAACCCCCGACAACCTTTTTTTCGACTGGGCCGGCACGCCGCTGAGGTCTTGAAGAACCCTCGCAGGGGGTCAGGCTGGCGATCTTCCTGCGCGGTTTTGCGCTCGACACGAAGGGTGCCGGTCGTCAAGATGAGCAAGATCCGGTGCCTGCGCTCTCGCTGCATCGGGCGGTTGCAACCCGCTCTCACCTCCGGGCTCTCCTCCTTCACGATGGGCAGGAAGACCGATATGCACGGACGCCAATTTGGGAACCCCTATATGGATACACAATCTAACCTCTCGATATGGATCGGCAGCAGAAGATCGTGCTCTCTGTTCTCGTGCTCGGCACCCTGATGGGGGCACTTGACAGCACCATCGTCATCCTGGCCTTTCCCGTCATCGCGGATGGGCTCCACGCAGATCTTCTCAGCACCATGTGGATCATCCTCGTCTATCTCCTGATCATGGCGTCCCTGACCGTCCCGCTCGGGAGACTCGGGGATCTCTTCGGCCGGCCCCGCATGTTCAACCTCGGGTTCGGCCTCTTCACCGTCAGTTCGTTCTTCTGCGGTATCTCCTCATCCATCACCATGCTGATCCTCTTCCGCGGCGTCCAGGCCCTGGGAGGGGCACTCCTGGAGTCGAACTCAGGAGCCATCATAGCCGATATATTTCCTCCCAATGCACGCGGGGCAGCATACGGCTACAACTCCATGGGCTGGACGGTCGGTGCAACGCTCGGCATCGTGCTCGGGGGCATCATCACCACCTTTGCCGGATGGGAGTACATCTTCTTCATCAACGTCCCCATCGGCATCGTCGCCCTCTACCTTGGTCTGCGCTACGTGAAGGGTGCAGCCAGGACGCAGGCATCCCTCGACCTCCCCGGCATGGCTCTCCTTACCATAGCCCTCTCGCTCATATCCTACGCCGCGATCGACTTTGCCGGAAACGGCCTCACGACGTGGTCGACGATCGTTGCCCCCCTGGGGGTCTTCTTCCTCCTGGTATTTGCCTGGCACGAGGTGCGCACCCGGACCCCCATGATCGATTTCGAGAGCCTGAACAGGCCGATCCTTAAATACAGCCTTCTCGCTGCATTCTTCCAGAGCCTTGGCTACCTCGCGGTCATATTTCTCATCACCATGTACCTCCAGGGGATCCGCGGGCTCTCCCCCCTGGATGCCGCCCTCCTCCTCACGCCCGGTTACGTCGTGGGGAGCGTTCTCGGCCCCTTCATGGGAAGGCTCTCGGATCGCCTCGGGGCACGGATCATCGCCACCACCGGAACGCTGGTGATCGCGGCGGCGATCTTCATCTTCATGATGCTCAGGGTAGACTCCCCCCTCTCCATCGTCCTCCTGGCGTCGTTCGTCTCCGGTGTCGGCACATCGATGTTTTACCCGGCAAACAACAGCGCCATCATGGCCAACGCGCGGGCGGGGGATTACGGGGGCATATCCGGCGCGCTCCGGATGGTGCAGAACATCGGCATCCTCGGCAGTTTCGTCCTTGCCATAACGGTGGCCTCCGCCTCGATCCCCCGCGCTCTTGCGTTCGAGATCTACGTGGGCACATCCCACCTGGTAGGGAACGTGGCCGGGGCATTCATCCAGGGCATCGATGCCGCGCTCATGGTCTCCCTCCTCCTCCTCCTCCTTGCCGGGGCGATGTCCTGGTCCCGCGGGTCGGAGCACCGCGAGGCGGCATGACCCGCCCCCATACCCCGGCCGCCCGATCCGGTGGTCGTGCGGGTAGCGGCAGGATACCGGATAGCCACGGCATCCCCGGAAAAACTCCTGCCGGCCTCTCCTGATCCGGCCATGGTAACCATTATGCCGCACCGGCCCCAGGGGGCGGTTCGTGCAACCGGGGTATACCATGCAGGGATCAGCTGCGACTCACACTGTTCAGGGGGAGCGCCGGGCGCTCTGCGGGATATGCTCTGCGGGGTGCGGCGTAATCGTCGCCTACGATGACCATGGAAAGATCGCCTCCGTCCGCCCCGACGAGGATGCCGAGATAGGCATCATCTGCAGGCTCGGGGAAGCCTCGCCCGAGATCGTCTACTCAAGCGACCGGGTGCTCTACCCGCTCCGGCGCACAGGGCCGAAAGGCACCCATGTGTTTGAACGGATCACCTGGGACGAGGCATACGAGACGATCGTCGCGAACCTGACCCGGATCAGAGAGGAGTCCGGGCCGGAGGCGGTCGCCATCTACACCGGGTCGGGGAGTTTCGAGCTCTCGTTCTGCGACATATTCCAGCCGAAAGGTGTCGCGGTCTCGTCCGCATCGAGCGTCCTCTTTCCCTTCGGCTCCCCGAACACCATGGGCGTCGGGGCGCTCTGCTACGTCTCTTTTGCTATGATCGCGCCGCACGTGACCATGGGGGAGATGTACTTCAACATGTTCTCCGACTACGAGCAGAGCGACCTCATACTCGTCTGGGGGACAAACCCGGCCACCGATTGCCCGCCCCTTGCCCTCCGGGCTCTCGCCGGGGCGCGCCGGCGGGGGGCGGAGGTCGTCGTCATCGATCCCCGCCGCACCCGGACGGTGGACCTCGTGGACGCGGAGTGGGTGCCCATCCGGCCGGGGACGGATGGAGCGCTGGCGCTCGGTCTCGCAAACGTCATCGTCGCGGAGGAACTCTACGATGCCGATTTCGTCGCGAACTGGTGCCACGGTTTTGAAGAGTTCGCAACCTACGTCCAGCACTACCGCCCCGAGGTGGTGGAGAGCATCACCGGGATTCCGGCAGAGACGGTGATATCGCTTGCCCGGCGCATCGCCCGCGCCCGGGGCGCATCGTTTGCCATGTACACGGGGCTTGAGTACAGCGACTCCGGCGTGCAGGCCATCCGGGCGGTCTTCGTCCTCTGGGGGATATCGGGGAACCTGGACGTCCCCGGCGGCCGGTGTTTTGCGATGAGGGGAAACGCCTTCCCCATCAACCGCTCCGGCTACATCCAGAACCCCGACCTGAAGCGGGCTATCGGGACCGACCGGTTCCCGGTCTACACCCATTACCGGCAGGAGGGCCACGCGATCGCCCTGCCGGATGCGGTCCTTCGCGGGAGGCCCTACCGGATACGCGCCCTGATACTGGAGGCCGCCCATATGCTGATATCCTGGCCGCAGACGCCGGTCTGGCGGGAGACCCTCGCGAACCTGGACTTCCTGGTCTCTGTGGACCGGCACCTGACGGCCGATGCCGCCTACGCCGACATCGTCCTCCCGGCGACGACCCTCTATGAGCGGGAGTCCTACATGACCTACGGCCCGGTCTTCCGGCTCAGGGAACGGGTGATCGAGCCCCTCGGCGAAGCCCGGGGCGATGTCCAGATCATGGCGGAACTCGCCCGCCGCCTCGGTTACGGCCACCTCTACCCGCAGTCGGAAGAAGAGGCTCTCCGGCACGTCCTGAAAGGCTCGGGGTTCACGCTCGAGGGCGTCAGGGCGGCCGGCGGGACCGCCCGGTCGCCGGCGGCTATGATGGAGTACCGGAAGTGGGAGAAAGGCCTCCTCCGGCCCGACGGCCGGCCCGGGTTCGATACGCCGACGGGGAAGTTCGAGATCTATTCGACCATCCTCGAGGAGTACGGCTACGATCCCCTCCCGGTCTACACCGAGCCCGGCGAGAGCCCTCTCTCGCAGCCGGAGCAGGCAGAGCGGTTCCCTCTGGTCTTCAACTCCGGAGCGCGGGTGACGACCGATTTCCACGCCCAGCACCACAGCATCCCCTCGCTCGTCAGGGAGCGGCCGGAGCCGACGGTCACCCTCAACTCCCATGACGCCCGAGAGCGGGGGATCCGCGACGGCGACCGGGTCATCGTCCGGACGGCGCGGGGCGAGATCG
>MPOY01000598.1 GCA_001896715.1 Methanoculleus sp. EBM-46 | reverse complement strand
GTCTATGCCCAGGGATACATCCTCTGCTTCCGGAGGCTCGTGCGGGAGACGCTCCTCTTCGAACTGCTCACCGACGGGCAATTCATCGTGCTCGCCGGCATCTTCTCCCTCTCCTCCCTCGTAGCGCCGTAGCTTCCGGATCCGGCGGGGGCACCCGGGACCGGAGTGTCGCCTGCCCCCCGCCCACGCGGAGCCTCCACAAATTTCATCGAGTCGGTGAATGTTCGTGGACATAACGAATTTCTACCGGTTCAATAGATCATACATTGTGCTATGAATCAACAAAAAGTCGCTTACCTCCCGGATAGGGAAACCGATCTTCATATCCCCGGGTGGGAGGCGAACCGCGCCATGATGCGATGGCGAGAGGAGGAGAGGCTGGTGCAGTGGGGGTGCACCTCGTGCATGCATTACGAACCGCGGTCTATCTACTGCACGTTCATCCACGCACCCGTATGGGTCCTCTTCACCTGCCCCATGGTCCTCGATAACAGCAGGTCGTCCCGGTAGTCAGGAGATCTTTTTTTCAGGATCATGAGTCGAGGAACCCCTTCTTCTCGCCAGGGGAGGAATCGATCCCCTGCGCATCCTGATACACGTTTGCCCCGCACGCACCCGTGACGCCGGTGGAGGAGGTGCTCGCGGCCGCAGCCACGGGGGGAACGGCACAATCTCCCGGGGGGTGCAGAACGCGAGCACCCGGGAGGGCGCTCTTCGTCCGCGGGCCGGGTGCATGGGGGCACCGAGAAGAATAGGTCGGGTTGACGGCCTGCCGGGGAGGCGGTACCGCCCGCCCCCAACCTATTTGTAGCCCTTCCGCCATGGGGTAGCCCGATCACGATGTCGGGCGCAGACTACATCTATCCAAACGTCACCGAGATGGCGCAGCGGGGAGGGCTGCTCGAACGCTGGCGCCTCGCCGAACCGCTCGGGTGCACGTACGTCGAGGTCCCTGCCGACCTTGTCAAGAACAGGACCGAGGTGGAGCGGACCGGGCAGGATATCGGCTCCATACTCAAGAGGTCGTCCGTCGAGCTCCTTTACGAGCAGGAGGCGGGCCTCCCGGGCAACCTCGCGTATCTCCTGCACACCGAGCCCGCCATCCCCCGGAGGGACGGGCACGGGCGGCAGGTGAAGGCGGACCTGCGGTGGCGCGACCGCGCCTGGCTGGCAACGTTCGGGGATATGCTCCTCGATATCGAGGAATATATCGGTATTCCCCCGGACATCATCGAGCTCCATCCCGGCAGCCGGAAGAACACCTACGCCGATATCGTCGCGGCGATGTACTCCCTGATCGTCGCCCACTGGAACGCCTTCGGCGTGGAGCCCCTGGTGCTGCTTGAGAACCACGCGGACCAGAGCGTGGCGACAGCG
>MPOY01000583.1 GCA_001896715.1 Methanoculleus sp. EBM-46 | reverse complement strand
TTCTGCAGAACTTCGGGCAGGCCGCTGATCTTGACATCCAGGAACCCGCGTATAATGGTTGCGGTGGCCTCCTCCTCCGAGAGACCGCGCGCCATGAGGTACTCGATCTCGTGGCGGGCGATCTTGCCGACCGCGGCCTCGTGGGAGAGTTCGGTGCCGGTCAGCGTCCCCTCGATCTCGGGGATGGCGTGGATGATGCCGTCTTTCAGGATCAGCCCCTTGCACTCGATGTGGCCCCGTGTGCCGTCCTTCTCGCCGAGGATGTGCCCGCGGGAGATGACCTTGCCGCCGGTGGTGATCGCACGGGTGACGAGCTCGGCGCTCGTCTGTTCGGCGTCGAGGATGGCCCGGGAGCCGAGGTCGAGGATCGAGCCCGGGGTCGCGACGACGATGCTCGAGAACCGGGCCACGGCGTTCTTTCCGACCAGGCGCGCCGTCGGGTACATGTCGACCTGGTTGACCGGCTGCATGCAGACGTAATTTGAGAGGAAGACGCCGCCCTCCTCGATGATGGTGGCGCTCCGCGGGAAGACGCTGATCCCCGGGTTCCAGTTGTGGATCATCGTGGACGTGACTTTCGCGCCCTTTTCGACGTAGATCTCGGTCACGCCGATATGCGCACCGTGCTCTTTTTGCCAGGAACTCGCGCAGCCGGAGATGATGTGCATCTCCGAACCCTCCCTTGCGATGAATATGTTATGGACGTGCTGCACCGGTTCGTCGCGGAGGAAGAGACAGGCCTGGAGGGGCATCGCGACCTTTGCACCCTCATGAGCGATGACGACGAGACCCTGCGGGTTCTCCTGTTTTGCCACGAACTGAGTGTATTTATCCTTGTCCTTCGAGACGGCGTTCCAGTAGTAGTCTTTCACCCAGTCGTACTTCTCGAGGGCGGCCCGGACGGGGAGCATCTCGATCCCCTCGGCCCCGCAGGTGGTCTGGATCACCTTCTGGTCGATCTGGAAGAAGCTCCCGCACCGGTTCTGCATACCGACCTCAAGGCCGGTCAGGGCGAGGCGTTCCCGGTCCTCCTGCGAGAGGCGCTCCATATCGGTTATATCTGTTTGCAACGCAGGCACTCTCCGTATCCCTTCTCTTTGACCACGCGCAGGATCTCGCGGGGGTTTCCGTGGCACCGTATCCGGCCGCTGATCATCACGTGGCCCTGGTCGGCCTCGAGGTAGTCGAGGATGTAGCCGGTGTGGGTGATGATCAGGCCGCTCCGGCGCCGGTTGACGATATGGACGTCCTTCTCGAGCAGGCCTGCGATCTCCTTGCCCATCAGGTTCATGTTCTCGAGGTCGACGCCG
Source organism: Methanoculleus sp. EBM-46 (assembly GCA_001896715.1). GTDB lineage: Archaea > Halobacteriota > Methanomicrobia > Methanomicrobiales > Methanoculleaceae > Methanoculleus. The sequence goes on along the minus strand of MPOY01000583.1, from coordinate 2,337 downwards.
CTCTCCGGTTCGTCCAGCATGAGGAAGTCGGGCTGCTGGACCTTCAGTTGCAGAACCTCGCTCCGTTTTATCTCGCCGCCGGAGAACCCGACGTTGATGTCCCGGGTAAGGAAACGCTCCATGTTGACCGACTGCGCGAGCGCCTCTATCGCGCCCTCTCCCATGTGAGACGTGGCGGTGAGCAGTTTCCCGAGTTTCAGCCCGGATATAGCAGGCGGGTGCTGAAACATCATGCCGATCCCGAGATGAGCCCGTTCGTGGATCGGCATGTGGGTGATATCTGTTCCCCTGAATACGATGGATCCGGCCGTGATCGTGTAGCCGCCGAACCCCATGACGGCTTTGAGCAGCGTGCTCTTCCCCGAACCGTTCGGGCCCATCAGAACATGAGTCTCCCCCTGCCCGATGTGGAGGTTGATATCGTGGAGCACTTCGGTGTCATCCACGTTCACGTGCAGATCACTGATATCCAGCATAACGGCACTCCGTTTCATGTATTGGTCAAGGGGATACATTAACACTTGCCAACGGAACAGTTGCCGTTTCTGCCCCTGTAGGGGCAAACCCGCTCGATACAGGGATTTTTTCATGAACGCCTGCCGGTGCCGCGGCTTAACGCGCAAACGAGACAGGAAAGACAACCGTTGCCTCTGACTTTCACTTTCACCCCGCACGCCTCCTGGTTAAATAGAGGCCTCGCCCTTGTTCTTTGTATGGAAGAGACTGCGTTTGCAACGTTTGCCTGCCTCGCCGAGCGGGCAGCCCGATACCCGACCATTGTCCGGCGGAGCCAGATGTGTAAAGCAGCGTATGCCAGCATCGCTGCCCCCGCGGATCGTACGCGCCTCAAAGCAGAGGGGCGCGCTTGAGACCTCTCCGGGGTACTTGCAAGACCGCTCTCGCCCGGCCCCCGCTCAACCGATCGTCGTGCATCATCCCGCGAGATACGCCCGGGCCCTGAGGTACGACCCGGGCCGGTCGCAGGCATGGGTGACGAGATGGTTGTGAAGGTCTACGGCTGCCCTCGACTCCGCGAGCAGGGCGTTGTAGGCCTGCACCGCGTCGTTGTATTCCCGGGTTTTCCGGTTGTATTCCGGGACGAGACGGTTGTATTCCAAAAACTCCCCGTCCCGGGAGAGAGCCTTCAACCGCGTGCCGAAGGCCTCGAGAGACTCCCGCTCCGCTTCGATATCCCGCGTGCGCGCCGCGAGCTCGGGCGCAAGTGCCCCGGCCCGGGCAAGGGAGGAGGAAAGGGCGCGTTCGATCGTCTCGATCTGATCGCACCCCGTGTAGAGGCGCGGCCCGTCACCGACCGGGATAACCAGGGGATCCGAGGCGAGCACCACCCCGCTCGAGAGGGCCAGAGGCGGGATGCCCACATAACTCACGTTCGTGGTCTCGACGTAGGCAAGGGAGGTGTTACGGTAGTGGCACCCGGTGCTCTGCACGCCGACGGCCATGTGCGCCTCGTCCTCGAAGTAGAAGAGCGCGACCCCGTAACCCTCCCGTGCGAGGAGCCCGGCGAGGAGGAGGCTCCTGTCGTCACAGTCGCCTTCCCCGTCGACATAGGTCTCGATGGGGAACTTCGGCTCCACGATCGAGGCGTCGGTCCGGTAAGGAATGGATTGCACGAAGACGGCGATCAGTTCGAGGTATCGGTCGTCGTCAAGCCCCTCGCGGTCCCGGATGTCGCGGAGGGCCGCGAGCAGGTCCGCATAGAAAGGTTCCAGGTGGGGTTCGCTCTCGAACGCCCGGTAGTAGAGGGGGATCCACTCTTCCCGGGAGAGGTCTCTTGCGAGATGAAGCCTCCGGTCCGCCCCTTTCGCCCCGGCATAGACCGCCGGATCGGGATCGATCCGGATCGTCTCCTCTCCGCCCTCAAAGGGGAAGGTGTGGGCCGGGAGAGGGTCAAGGCTCGCCCCCTCGACCGGCACGATCGCCGGCAGGGCAACCGGCGGGCCCGGGAAGATTTCCGCGCACCCGGCCCCGAGGGCCATGGCGACCAGAATGAGCGTGGCGAGGAGCTTCCTTTCCATGGTATCAGGGGTGATCGAGGGGGTCGGCGAGCAGGCCGACAACGAGATCCGGTACGGGGACCGACCGGCGAACCGCCCTCTCCCGGCGCCTGTCGGTCCCGGCCGGGATTCCCTTCGTCCCGGAGGTCCGGGCGCCACCGATATCGATCGGGACTGCTCTGACCTTCATGCTCTCCTGTTGCTCGCCGGGGTATTTATGCGCTATGCGCGCGCCTGCCTCCCGGGCGAACGTTCATGTGGGTTGCGGGTATAGCCACCTCCGGCATGGAGGCCGACACGAGATGGAGGGAGAGCGTATGGA